>JAJFMM010000020.1 GCA_021772165.1 Chlamydiota bacterium
CCGGAAATATCTGTTTTTGAGATGCCTGTAGAGCAGTTTAGCGGATGGTTTATCTTGCCGTTTCTCTTTACGTTCATCGAGCAGGACATGGGACAGCGCTGTTTTGCGGCGTCCTCTCCGTCGATTTTGGCAAAAGCTGCCATCGGTGCCGGGATCGCAGCCTTCTCTGTCTGTCTGATCCCGATCTATTTTGGTGTGCTTGGGCAGAGCTACGGTATTCAAGGAGAGGGTTCTGTCTTGATGACGGCCGTCTCCATGTCCACCAATCCAGTCATTGCAGCTCTCGTGGGCACCGCTGTGATCGCAGCGATTCTTTCGACGGCCAACTCGCTCATCAATGCGGTAGGCTCGAATCTCTCACAAGATTTTTTCACAGAAAATCGTTCTATGCTCAAAACAAAGTGTCTCGCAGGAGCCATCGGTATCGGCGCGATCTTTGCGTCCTATGCTTTTACCAGTATCGTAGGTGTTTTGATGCTCTCGTATGAGCTGTCCGTCTCTTGTCTTCTTGTGCCTCTGCTTGTGGCGCTGTTTTCAAAGAAGAGGGGAGCGTTTCTGCCGGCTGCGAGCTCGATGGTTTTAGGCGCTATGGGCTTTTTTCTTTTCCGATGGGTCGAAACGCCCCTGCCGAAAGAGATCGCAGCAATGAGTCTCTCCCTCTTCGGATATCTGATGGGATCGGCTCTGATGAGAAGATCGTTAAGGCGAAAAACTCTTAAAGTTTGATAAAACTATTACACTTCAACGAAGGTGGGTAGTGATGATCATTTTTATATCTGTTTTTTTCGCGGCGTTTATATTTTTGAGCTTGGTGCTCGGCGCGCAGATCATCCCTCATGAGCATGCTTTTGTTGTGCAAAGACTAGGGCGTTTCCATCGCGTTCTTGAATCGGGTCCTCGCTGGATCATTCCTTTTATCGATGCTGTTGCTTATCGCCACGCTCTGAAAGAAGAGTCGATCGATGTGCATGAACAGACAGCGATCACTCAAGATAATGTCAGCGTAATTCTCGATGGGATCGTCTATGTGAAAATCGTTGATCCTGTTGCAGCCTCCTATGGCGTTAAAGAACCTGTCCATGCCGTTTTGCAGCTCGTACAAACAACCATGCGCTCCGAGGTGGGCAAGATCCCTCTCGATAAGACCTTCGAAGAGAGAGAGTCTCTCAATGCATTGATTGTTGAATCGATCAATGAGGCTGCTCTAGGCTGGGGGATTCGCTGCCTGCGTTACGAAATCAAAGACATCAAAATGCCCGAAGAGATCCGAAGAGCGATGGAACTTCAGATGACGGCAGAGCGGCAAAAACGTGCGAAGATCCTCGAATCAGAGGGACTGCGCCAAGCGGCGATCAATATGGCGGAAGGTGCCCGTGCAAAAGTCGTGCTTGAATCGGAAGCAGCTCAAATCGACCGTGTCAACCGCGCACAGGGCGATTCTGAGGCGATTGAGATGCTCGCAAAGTCTGGAGCCGTCGGGATCGGAATGATCGCAAGAGCTTTGGGAGAGAGTGGGGGAGAGGAGGCTGCTGCCTTGCAGGTCGCAGAAAAGTATCTCGATGCCTTTCGGCAATTGGCGAAAGAGGGGAATGCGATCCTCCTACCAAGTAATCTACAGCACCCCGGTACCATGATTGCAGAGGCGATGGCGATCTATGGTCAAGTCAGTAAGAAGAAAACTGTAGGAAAAGTGCATCAATAAAAAAGGGCGTCCATTAAAGGACGCCCATGATCAAAGAGGTTTTGGATTAGTATCCGAAACCAACTGAGAATTCAGCAATCGGTCCAAGCGATGCACTTGCAACAGACGCGTAAGGAGTCGCTGTTGAAGTAGACAATGCCGGCTGGCTTACATCGAGCTGTACGAAGCTGCGCCAGTTTTCGTGGCGGTTCATTTCGTAACCAAGAGTCACGCTAGGAATGATGCCGTTGAAAGACGCATCATCCGTTCCTTTAATCCCGCCGTAAGCAAGTCCTGCTCCAGCATAGAAGCTCTCTTGCTTCGCTTCAGTCGCATAGTAGAAATACGATACACGTGGCAGTGTGTAGAAGTAAGAAGTTGCTTCTGCTGCGAATGCATCTACTCCGGTGTAGGAAGCAGAAAGGTCAATCGCGCCGACTGGTAGCGCATAACGCAGACCAAGGCCGAGTCCCGGCAATACTTGTTTAATATCAGTTGGACGAGAATTGGAAGGACCCATTCTCAGGTAACCAAACCAGTTGCGGTCCATTTTGCTATTGACCAAGCTCTCTTTTACCTCGAGGGGAAGATTGTTGGTTGTAGCGATTGGATCAGCAGTAAATCCGACAGCAGTTGCTGCGGTAAAAAGTGCAGACATGAGTTTCATTTTCATAAAGCCTCCATATAAGGTAGGCCTCAAAGTATGAAACCGCATTCTGAATTTAAGCAACTTAAATAAAAACTAAGACGTTTCGAGATTGCGTTGAACCATCTGAATTTGGCGACGCAATGTCTCATCTGAATTGAGTTTTTCTGCGATTTTTTTCCACGCATGCAATAGTGTGGAGTGGGTTTTGCCTCCAAAGGAAGCTGCGATTTTCATCAGTGAATCTTCGATCGTTTCTTTTGCGAGATACATTGCGACTTGTCGAGCAAGAGCGATCTCTTTTTGTCTCGATTCGCCTCTCAAATCGCTAACGCGCACTTCAAAAGCTTGTGCAACGCTCTGAATAATGGAATCAACGGTGACTTTTTTCTGCGGAAGCGTTTGAACCAGCTCGTTGAGCACTCTTTCCACGGTATCGATGGTGAGATCGGCGTTCTGAAAGCGCACGTAGGCGCAGAGGCGGTTGATGGCGCCTTCGAGCTGCCGGACATTGTTATAGATGTGTTCTGCAATGAAGAAGGCGACTTGGCTCGTCAGGCAGAGATTCTTATTTTCCGCTTTGTGTTTGATGATCGCAACTCGCGTCTCTAGGTCGGGTATGCCCATGTGTGCGACGAGACCCCATTCCATGCGAGCAACCATGCGCTCGGAGAGTTTGAGTTGGGATGGTGGCTTATCACTTGTGATGACGATCTGTTTGTTCTGATGGATCAGCGTCTCAAAGGTGTTGCAGAACTCCTCTTCGAAGTTCGGGCGATTTTGCAGGAATTGGATATCATCGACGAGCAGTAGATCGAGGTTTCTGTAGTAGCGCTTCATGCGGTCGAGCGATTTTGAGCGCAGGGAATCGACGATGTCGTTAATGAAGCCTTCAGTGGTGATCGCTTGGACTTTGAGTTTTTTGTGGTGCTCTCGCACATAGTGTCCGATGCCATGCAGAAGATGCGTTTTCCCCAAACCAACTCCACCGTGAATAAACAGGGGATTGTAGGTTTTTCCGGGGCGCGTAGCTACGCCAAAGGCGGCGGATTTGACGAATTGGTTGGAAGCGCCTTCGATGAAGTTTTCAAAGCGATAGGTGTTGTTGAGGCGGATTTCAGGGCCGCTCTGCTGCTCTTTTTCTGGGGCAGCTGCGGGCTTGCCTATCGTTTTTATAGTGGGTTTAACGGGTGCGGAAATGAGAAAAGAGAGGGCAGGGTCTCCATTGGCTCTCAAAGGGAGAAACTCGGAAAGGACCTCTTTGTAGTTATCGAGCAAATATTCCTGCACGAAAATATTCGGCACTTCTAAAATGACCTCTTCATCACTGTGCGAAGAGAGTCGGATTGGGTCTATCCAGTTATCGAATTCAGCGCGGGAGCATTTGGCTTTGACGAATTCGAGAAACTGTAGCCATCCGGTGTTTAACTCGCAATCGAGCATGAGCTGGGGTCCTTTGAGGTTGTCCTACTCAAAATAGCAAGTGAGAGGAAACCGAGCAAGATGACTTTCTATTTATACCGAGATGAACTCAAAATTTGATCTCTGGGCGGGTTCAAAGCGCCGCATTTCGACGATCGTAAAAGCCATTGTATTGGATTAATACTACGGCTTTTACGATCGTCGAAATGGGGCAGCTTTCAATCCCACCCAGAGGCCGAATTTTGAGTTCATTTCGGTATATAGGCAAAGAGAAGTGCTTTTGCTTGAGAAGCGATGTTCGAATTTTCGATGTGCTCCAGTTCCATCGCTTGAGCAACCCCTTGTCTGCGATACCCCATCATGAACAGCGCTTTGGCTCGGTTGAGTTTTACATCAGAGTTGATCGGATCCAATTTCAGCGCGCGGTCGAGATAATCGAGTGCTTTCGTTCCATCGCCTGTCTGTAAATGCAAAGCTCCTAACGTCTGAAGATCGTACATGTTGTCAGGAGAGAGAATCGTCAGTGCCTCAAAAAAAGCCAAGGCCGTTGGATAGATGCCCTCTTTTACATAAGAGTAGCCCAAGTAGCGTAGATCGTCGATTTGTGGCTGTTGCCAACCTAATTCACTCATCCAGTCCATGATTACCCCTTCTGGTATTGGCTTCTGCGAGCACTGATCTGCTCAAATGTTTGTCCTATGGAAACGAGCTGCTGCAATAAGTTATGGATGATGGTGTGCTCCTTTTTCAAAGTGGGATCCGTCGGTGCAATTTCTGCAAAATGGTCGAGCTGCGACACTTGCTGGTCGAGGCCACCGAGTGAGGGCACCAATTGATAGGTAAAAAGACGTCCCGCAGTGGTAGCTGAGCCCGCCGGGGGCTTGAAGCTTGCCCAAATAGTAATGCGCCCAATGGAAAATTTCGAGTCATAGTCAGAGGGTGTGTACGGAGTGGTAACGCTGATTTCCGTTTTCTGGGGAACAAAACGCGAATCTTGCAGCTGATTGAAATCAAGATCTTGCTGGTTGAGTGCGTACTGTTTCGATGCGTCTACGCCAAGATCGTCGACAGTTCGGAATTTAATGCTCATTCATCTCTCCAAAAATGCCAGGTTTTTCCACTGGCTTCCATTTTTCATTCTAACAATCACAGGAATTTCTCCCAGATCTTTTCTCAAGGAAGGCTCAGAGAGCAAAAAAAAGGACAGGATAGACAGGATCGCCTTCGGCGGCAGGATGTGCAGGATAAATCATTTCTATCCTGTCCTTTCTTTTGAAAAAACCTCTGGAAGTTGTGAACATTTTTCCCTTCGCTTAAGGAAACTACTCATCAAGCTGTTGCTCAGCGGGTTGCGTGCTTGGTGGTTAAAAAGAGGGGTGAGTTTGTGAACAGTTTTCCCACATTTTCCCACAGGCTGTTGAAAATTTTTAGCCCGTTGAAAGTGTTAGGGTTGGGGTAAAATGAGAGACTCTCGGATGATAAACCGATTGCGCGGTTTGGGGTTGCTTTGCTAGTCTGTGGGAATAAGTGGGAAATTGAATGAACGAGTTTTTCTTCAGCGGTTCGTCTTCAGCAAAAATCGATGACAAGGGACGTTTTGTCCTGCCTCAAGCGATGCGCTATGGATTGGTTGAAGAGGGTAAGTGCGAATTTGTGTTGGGTCTCGGCCTAGGTGGTTGTCTCGCAATCTATCGTCGCTCTGCGATCGAAAAGATTGTTGCGAAATTCCGCGAGAAGCAGCACATGGCGCAGTATCAGAAATTCTTTACGCTCTTCTTTTCCACATTGCATCAGACCGAGTGTGACAAAATCGGCAGAGTTTCTATTCCGGCGGCACTGAAAAGTGCAGTAGGCATCACAAAAGAGATCGTCGTTGCAGGCGTCATGGACAAAATCGAGATCTGGTCTAAAGAAATTTACGATCACAATCTTCAGAAAATGCTCAATGGCGATGAAGATTCCGGCTTAAGCCTCGAGACGATGGCACAGGAAGCGTTTGCCCTTCTCTCCGAAGAGAAGAACTTAACGGATGTCGTTCAACACGCCATGGGAAAAAAGGATGAAAGTCCGGTAATCACTTCATGAAAGAACCGCACGCGCCGGTACTCATGAACGAGGTGCTGGAAGTTTTCAGGGATAAAAAGATCCGTAGTTTTTTCGATGGGACGCTAGGAGCCGGCGGACATGCGGAAGCGATCTTAACCGCCCATCCAGAAATTGAGATTTACATCGGCTGTGACCGCGACCCCGACGCGCTGGCTTTGGCAAAAGAGAGACTGAAGGAGTGGAAAGAAAAACTTCTCCTCGTCCATGGAAACCATAGCGATCTGCGCAAGTGGATGCAGGAAGCAAAGACGGAGTGTATCGATGGCTATCTGGTCGATGCGGGCGTCTCTTCCATGCAGCTCGACAGACCGGAGAAAGGTTTTAGCTTTCAGGGAGAAGGTCCTCTCGATATGAGGATGAACCCGGAAGGGAAGCTAACGGCAGCGGAGATCGTAAACCGCTGGAAAGAAGAAGATCTAGTGAATATTTTGCGCGAATATGGCGAAGAGCCTCGTGCAAGAGCAGTGGCGAGGGCGATTTTGGCAGCACGAAGAAATAAGAAGTTAGAAACAACCCGCGATCTAGTCGAAGCAATTCGTCCTGTCGCACGGGGTAAAAAGCATCTGCATTTCGCTACGCTGACATTCCAAGCTATCCGTATCGCGGTCAATGATGAGCTGGGAGAGTTGCAGCGCGGCATTGAAGAGGGGATCGAGTCTCTCTGCTCAGGCGGAAGAATCTCGGTAATCTCTTTTCACCGCCTAGAAGACCGAATCCCAAAAAATTGTTTTCGCGATGAAGAAATTAAAAAAAGAAAGCCCTTGGGTCGTTTGACGATTCTAACGAAAAAGCCTCTGGGGCCCTCTGACGATGAAGTCAGAAAAAATCCGCGTAGCCGTAGCGCAAAATTAAGAGCGGCTGAAAAAAGTTAGTTTTTGAAGGGGATAGCATGCAAAAGGGATTGCTGCTTCGGCTTGGTTTTTGTCTCGGTGTCTTATCACTCTGTCTCTACTCGTATCAGAGCAAGCAGAATGAATTGACCCACCTTAAAATCCAGCTGCCGCAACTTGAAAAAGAGATCTCCACCATTCGTGAAGAGACGCAGCGGCTGCAATTTGAAATCGATAGAGTGGAAAGTCCCACGCGATTGATTGAATTGGCTCACCATCCGGAATTTAGGCATCTCAAACATCCTCTAATGAAAGAGGTTCTGAATGTGCCTGAGGGCTTTGCTTTGCAAACCGATAAACCTACTACCGATCTCTGGTAATAAAACGTGCAAGTTCAGCCGACTGGCTCCGGCGACCGATTACGCCTCGTAGTCCTCGCCGTATTCCTAACAATTCTTTTTTCTCTTCTCATCGCTCGGTTCTACCAGATCCAGATTATCGAGGGTGATAAGTGGGTGAAGAGCGCCTCTTCACAGCATCAATCGATTGTAGCAGAGCCGTTTATACGCGGCTCATTCTACTCCAACACAAGCCTTAAACCGGGACATAGAGACGACGAACAGCCTTTTGTCATCGATGTGCCTAAATTTCATCTCTTCATTGACCCAGCTTCCATTCCCGATGGAGCTAAAGAGCGGATGGCCAAAAAACTCTTTGCTTTTCTCGACTTTTCGCCGGCACAAAGTACAAAGATGTTTTCTGAGTTTAAGCGGAAAAGCCGCTGCCGACGGCTCGCTATGTGGATGGAAAGATCAGAAAAAGAGGAGATCCTTAAATGGTGGAGATCCTTTTCAAAAGAAGAGAAGATCGCTCGCAATGCGCTCTTTTTCTCTCCTGATTACCAGCGCTCCTATCCTTTCGGCTCTCTCCTGGGCTCGGTGCTGCATACGGTGCAAAATGAGAAAGATCCTCACACGTTTCAGAGTCTTCCGACGGGTGGACTCGAGATGGCGTTCAATAGCTATCTGATCGGCAAAAGAGGTCGACGTCAGATGCTGCACTCTTCAAGACACTCTCTCGATACGGGGACGATTCTTGAAGAGCCTCAAAATGGCGCGGATGTCTACCTGACAATTAACCACTATTTGCAGGCGATTGCGGAAACAGCTCTTGAAAAAGGGGTGAAGGAAGCTGGTGCTGTGGGTGGCTGGGCGGTGATGATGGATCCGGATAATGGAGAAATTCTCGCTTTGGCTCAGATTCCAGCCTTTGATCCGTCGCGCTATGCGGACTATTTTAACAATCCCGCTCTACAAGAGTGTACTCGCGTCAAAGCTCTTTGTGATTGCTTTGAACCGGGATCGATCTTCAAGCCTCTTGTACTCGCCATCGGCTTGAAAGCAAATGAGGAACTCAAGCTCCAAGGTAGAGCCCCAATCTTTACTCCCGAAGAAAAAATTCCTACCTCCAATGGCTCAGTTCCCGGGCGAAGCACCCCTCTCAGAGATGGGCGCGTACATCGGTTCCTCAATATGTTCCACGCACTGCAGAAATCCTCGAACATCTACATGGGCCGCATCACACATCGCTTGGTCGATGCAATGGGAGATCACTGGTATCGAAACGCTCTGGAACAGACCTTCGGCTTCGGGCAAAAGACATTTGTCGAGCTGCCGGGTGAAAATCCAGGATTGCTTCCCACTCCAGGCAAAGTGCATCCCAATGGCAAACTCGAATGGTCCGGCCCCACGCCCTATTCACTTGGCATGGGTCATAACATCTTAGTCAACAGTGTGCAAATGGTCCGCGCCTATGCGGTACTGGCCAATGGTGGACTGCTCGTGCAGCCCCACGTTGTTCGAAAAATTATCCGGAAAAGCAGCGGCAGTGCGCCTCCTGAGCTCTTGTTCGATCGCACGGGGTCGAATGGCTATGAGAAAAAAAGGGTGCTGCCGATAGCAGCTGCCGAGGCGCTCGTCCGCGGTTTGAAGTTCGTCACGAAGGAAGGCGGCACCTCCAAACGGGCCGATCTTGCGGGTTATACACAGGCAGGGAAATCGGGAACTTCAGAGAAGATCATTGCAGGGAACTATTCTAAGCAGCATCATATCTCTTCATTCATCGGATTTGCTCCGGCTAAGAACCCGCGTTTTGTTCTGCTGGTTTCGGTCGACGATCCGGAGAAGAAATTGATACCTGGAGTTGGGGGACAGCAGTTCGGTGGTATTTGTGCGGCACCTATTTTCC
>JAJFMM010000191.1 GCA_021772165.1 Chlamydiota bacterium
AAAGACTCTCTCCGGTGTGCTGTCAAAAGGAATATTTTTTTATTAAGTGTTTTTTGTTCATGAACTTCTTCCAGAAGCTGCTTGGAGATTGAGACTTCGCCTTCCTCGATCTTTTGCTTTAATGAAAAGAGCGCGTCAACAACTGGATTGCCTGTGCAAAAAATGGTTGTTTTATCGACACGCTCTTTTTCTAATTGTCGGACCGCCTGTTTTGTGGGGGCAAAATGGTAATTTGCGAGGAGACTGATTAGACGGCGATTCATCTCTTCGGGAAATGGACGGCGAATCGACTTGGTTCTTAAGCCTGCTTCTACATGAGCTACAGGGATGTTCTGATAGAAGGCTGCGAGCGCAGAGGCCATAGCTGTTGTTGTATCACCCTGCACAACGACAAGAGAGGGTTTCTTCTCGCGGATGAGCTTTTTGGCGAGCAGCAGAGTGCGCTGAGTGATGTGAAAAAGGTCTTGGCCGGGTTTCATGACGCAGTAAGATATGTCCGGCTGAATACCCAGAGAGGCCAATGCCTCATCGAGGAGAGAGGCATGCTGTCCCATCGAGCAGAAAAGGACCGGAATCTCCTTTTCTTTTAGTTCGCGGTAAAGGGAGGCGAGTTTGATCGCTTCAGGACGCGTTCCGGCAATTAGAATCACGGGACGAACAGTCTTTTGCGATGGAATTGCTTTCGATCTTTTACCCATGAGGCTCTCAATTTGTGTAACGGTTACACGGAAAGAGAAGGAAACACATCTCCACATACGCCGGCTTTTTCATCTTGTGCCGGCGTATGAGGTCGTTTCTACTGGGGGTGCAGAATTGGTAGATATGCCCCTTCTCAATAAGAAATGTTGTCTATCTGACGCTATTTATTATGAATTAGACGGGTCAGAGGAAACAGCATCGTCTTTAATCGAAGCGAGAAGCTGATTGATCAAAGCGACCATTTGCATTCCACCTGATTTGAGAGCGACATCGCAGATCGCATGGAGAACGCGATCCATTTCTTGTTCTACTTCAATATATTTCATATAAATTCCTCACTTTGTTTTATTATTAACGATCCTCAGGAAAATCCGGAGTCTCTTCATCATGTATAAAAAACCTGAGAAAAATAGTCAAAAAATTTCTCAGTTACAGTTCCTCTTCGACGGGGATAAATTTTTCCAAAGATTCGTCTTCAGAAAGCTTCACTCCCATCTCTTCTTCAACAAACTGCTCTAACATCTCTTCAAAGGCATTTTCCGGGCGGAAAAGGCAGAAGAGATAACATCCTTCCAAAATCACGGCTAGACTCGAAAGTATCAGCAAGGATCTTGCTAAAATTTTATTATTCACCAATCTTCTTCCTCAAAGTCGTCGAAATTATAGTGTTCGTCATCTTTGAGAGCGTTTGCTATATCGGCTACAATGGTCGCCATATGCATTCCGGCAAATTTCATCGCGATGTCGCAAAGGGTAGCGAGAGCCACCTCCATTTTTTCATCGACTACGATCACTTTCTTTTTATGCATATTATCAACTCCTCTTATAATTCTTACTCCACTCTCCGATAGATTACAAACAACTCTGAATTTATAACAAAATAAAAATTCAAAAACCCTCTTGCCTAGTAAATTTCGTAACTAGTCCCATTAAACAACAGATTGAGTGACCCATAAGGATTAGTTAAAGTAATGGATGTTTGACCATCGATGGTCACAGCACCACCTACAGTCGTCACAGTGATAGCATTGATGGCGCTATTTCCTGTGCGATCTTTGACAACGAAGGTTCTAGAAGTAGTCGGCGCATTTGGCAACTCAACAGAGACTGCATTTGAAGCGGAATCCACGGAGATATAATAGTCTGTGCTAAGTACAGTATAGGTAGCAGCCGTCGTTGCGACATACGTCAAGATATTGGAAGCTACCGCAATGGAACCTGCACCATTAGTGATTGTGATATTGGTTCCTGGTGTCAGAGTCGCCGCCACAGGATTAGCACCCGTAGATCCGATGACGAGCTGTCCATCCGTCAAGGGTCCGAGCGTACCCATTTGCCCATGTGAATCGACGATCATCGGAGCATTGTCCACTCGCGTGGAGATTGTCCCATAAACCCCGCCGACATAGCATCGAACCATTGTTGCAGTAGCACCGATACGCGTAACTGCCGACTCTCCGGCAGGTCCGGTAACATTAGAGCCCAAGCTCAGGTTGTCTGAGTCTGTTCCTGTATAGGATCCCCCTGCATTAGCTCCGACAGCTACGTTAAACTCGCCGCCCGCCACTAAAAATAATGCACTGTGCCCCACTGCCGTGCAGCTTCCTCCGGTGCCGAATAGCAAAGATCCCCAACCCACAGCTACATTGTCGTTGCCTGCTGTCGTGGTAAAGAGAGCTCCGGGGCCAATGGCTGAGTTCCTGTCTCCGCTGACATTTGCTTGCAACGAAAAAGCCCCAAAAGCAGCATTTTGAACGCCCAATGTATTCGTCATTAGAGCAGTCGATCCAACAGCTGTATTTAACCCGCCGGTGGTGGCAGCTGTCAGAGCCATAGATCCTAATGCGGTATTATCGGACCCCAGATTGACAACTAAAGCATTATAGCCAACTGCTGTACAATTATCGCCGCTCACGTTGGCTGCAAGTGCAGAAGCACCTACTGCCGTGTTTCGAGTACCGATAGTATTGGCTGTTAGAGCGAGGTATCCGACAGCTGTGCAGCTGGAGCCGGTTGTATTGGCTATTAATGTAGCCGTTCCGACTGCCGTATTTCCGAGTCCATCAGCATTGGAAAATCTTAGCGACGCAATCTGGTTGAAGTTACCTAAACTATCGATAGTAACAATATTGCTTTGGACAGGACTCGTGCCATTTCCAGTTAAGATAGCATCTACTGTGAAAGAGGTTGTGCCAGTTCCACCGTAGGATACGACCATTGGGGAAGTGATATCGATATTCAAGCCGCCGGCACTTGTCGTAAAGGCCAGCGTGTTGCCGGTCGATGAAATTGTTCCAAAAGCAGGATCGGCTCCGCCGGATCCAATCAATACTTGCCCATTTGTTCCGACAGCCAGAGAATTGATCGGATTCGTACCTTGACCGACTAACACGCCATGCGTTGCGAGAGAGCTACGACCTGTTCCACCACTCGATACTACGAGAGGGATCGTGAATAGACCACTATCCACATCTATGTTCAAACCACCGGCGCTTGTCGTAAAGCTCAGCGTGCCACCGGTTGAGGTGATCGTCCCGAAGACAGGATCGGCTCCACCGGAGCCAATCAATACTTGGCCATTTGTTCCAACAGCTAGCGCTGTAAACGGACTCGTGCCAGAACCTACTAATACTCCATGATCTGTTAGCGATGTTGCTCCCGATCCTCCGTAAGAAACCACTACCGGAGAAGTAATATCCACATTTAAGCCGGCTGCACTGGTCGTAAAGGTTAACGTAGAACCCGTAGAAGTTAATGTGCCAAAGGCAGGATCGGCTCCTGTAGATCCAAGTAGCACCTGACCATTCGTTCCAACAGCAAGAGCTGTAAATGGACTCGT
>JAJFMM010000192.1 GCA_021772165.1 Chlamydiota bacterium
ACTTTCTTCTAGTTAACGAGTTCGAAAATCGCAATGTGATCGGAAAGATCTGCAAGATTCAAGGAATGGGGTTATCCAGGCCTTCCTTAGGGGGTCGGTATCCTTATCCAAGAGTCTGTTCTCGGGATTGCAGGGCTCGGAGCCGGCGATTCTTCGTAGGAAATATTCACGTGTTTCGGAGGAAGCTCTCCTTCAGTAAGTGGTCTAGTCAGATAAAGATTTTGCATCCGAGAGAAGTCAAAGCTCTCATCAAAACCGGTGAAATTAGTGTGTGTAAGATCAAGCCATTTCAGGGTAACAGGGAAGTTCTCAGGAAAGGTTGAGAGGGGAGTGTTACAGAGATGAATGCCTTCCAAAGACGGAAGCGATATGTCCTCTGGAAATCTTTGGAGTTGTGTATCACCGATGTAGAGACTTTTCAGGAAGGGAAAATTGAGCCCTTCTGGTAGCTCTTCGATGGATGTATTGGAGAGGTCTAGGTAGGT
Organism: Chlamydiota bacterium; assembly: GCA_021772165.1. Taxonomy (GTDB): domain Bacteria; phylum Chlamydiota; class Chlamydiia; order Chlamydiales; family SM23-39; genus JAKBAE01. Next base: position 486 of record JAJFMM010000192.1, read on the forward strand.
GAGATTTCTAAATAGATTGATTTCAGGGGGAAGCTCTCGGATAGTCCCTGAAGCTCCTTTTGAACAATCGAGAGTTCTGACTGAATCAAGTCGTTCCTGATTGTCGAGCATCCAGTTTCGAATCTCTTCTGCACTTTTAAGAAAGCTACATTCAGGAGGAAGTTGTCGCAGGATATTGTCGAAGAAGTTGAGGAGATGAGCATCTTTTGTATTTTGGTCGATCGGCAAGAAGAGGTTTTGTTGAGAAGTGCGAGCTCTCTTAAGGCCAGTTGTGCCTGTATCGGCATCAATAGGATGGCATTGTCTATCAGTTAAGCTTAGCAAACAGGGGCGGGGTGGCGTCCTCATAATAGAATCGAAGAGTTCTCCTGCTACCATCGCTGTTGTATTTCGGGTGATGTTCTCAGGTTCTGCTGTGGCAGTAAGTGGCGGTGTACGTGGTGACGGTGGATTGCTAGTAGTGATCATAGATTAAGTTCCTTTCCAAGATAGTGGGATTATTTCATGAATAGATTGAAGGTTGTTGCGAAGAAGCATCAGGCGGTCGAAACCAATTGAAACGCCGCAGCAGTCGGGCAAGCCTCTTTCCAGAGCTGTTAATAACTCTTCATCGATAGGGTAGGGCTCTTTTTCAGCCGATTGTCGAGAGATGTTTTCTTCTTCAAAACGGCGGCGCTGCTCTTTTGCATCGGTGAGTTCGTGGTAGCCGTTAGAAAGCTCGATGCCGCGATGGTAGATCTCAAAACGTTCAGCGACCGGAAGGCCCTCTTTTTCAACAATCGATGAGAGCGCTGCTTGGCTCGGCGGATAGTCGAAGAGGACGGTGAGCTCGCCATTGCCTAGCTTGGGCTCCACGACATGGCTTAAGATCAGATGCAGCCAGTCATCATGGCTCCAGCTTGTAGTGTCGCTAGAAATAGAAATGCCAAGTCGTTTTGCAGCAGGCATGCCAGCCTCTGAAAGATCGATGCCGGCATAGGTTTTCAGGGCTTCTCGATAAGAGAGGTGTCGAATGGGAAGTTCTCCCAGAAAGAGCTTCATGAGCGAACAGGTCTCTTCGATGAAGCTCTCAAAGGAGACCTCTTTTCGATACCATTCGATCATACAAAATTCGGGATTGTGCAGACGGCCAAGCTCGCCCTTTCGAAAGACGTGTCCGAGATAGTAGATATCGCCGAGTCCTTCTGAGAGCAGTTTTTTCATGGTAAATTCGGGCGAGGTGTGCAGGTAGCCCGTTTCAGTATCTGATACGGCAGCCTCGATCGCATCGACGTTTGCGTCGAGAGAGGGTGCGCGCAGCAGCGCACAGCAATCAACTTCGAGAACGCGGCGTTTTGCAAAAAAGGCACGTACAGCAGCGAGCATCTCTGCACGATCAGAGAGATGCTCTGCTGCGATAAATCTATGAGTTGACGCGAGAGACATATTCACAAGTTCGTGTATCGATTTTGATCTTTTCTCCCTGCTCGATGAAGATAGGGACTTGTACCTTTGCACCCGATTCTAGGGTGGCAGGTTTCAAGACGCGGCCGGATGCGGTATCTCCGCGGGCTCCGGGATCCGTCTCAGTAATCTCAAACTCCATGAAAGTAGGAGGCATGACTTCAATCGGTGCGCCTTTATAGAAGACGACGTGATAGACAACTTCTTCTTTAAGCCACTGCTCATTGTCGCCGAGGAGTTCTTTAGAGACATTGATCTGATCAAATGTTTTCTCATCCATGAACACAGCGTCCGTGCCGTCGCGATAGAGAAAGCGCATCTCAGCCTCTTCGATGTCGGCGATAGCGATCTTTTCCCCAGATTTAAATGTTTTTTCGATAACACGGCCGGAAACCATATTTTTTAGTTTAATGCGATTGAACGCTTGGCCTTTGCCGGGTTTGACGAATTCGTTGCTGATGACGAGATACGGTTCATTGTCCATCTCTACTTTCATTCCGACTCTCAGGTCGCCTGTGCTGGTTTGGGCCATGTTCAAATCCTTTTCAAAAGATTAATTTACAACGAAGGGTAAGGAGTGCTTAGTTTCTGGACTTTTACCCATACGATAGCTTAAGATACTAATGAAAAAGGAGCTTAATGAGCGAGCAAAATCCCATGGAGGCAGAAATCGCGCGGCACACGCTGGAGCGATATTCAGGCTGTGCAGCAGAAGATTTCCAGTCTAATTTAATTTTGACGAACTTTCCACGTTATGTGGATTATTTCGCGAAAAGCCGCAATGTGCCGATCCAAGAAGGGTCTATGTTCAAGGTCGCTCATTGTCCAAAAGAAGATGTGAGCATCCTCGACTTTAAGATCGGTTCTCCGGCTGCGGCCCTCGTTGTTGATATCTGCTCATTTCTCCCGTTTCGCGCCAGCATTCTTTTAGGGATGTGCGGCGGACTCCGTAGACGCTACAAAGTCGGGGAGTATCTAGTCCCCGTCGCCTCGATTCGAGGAGAGGGGACCTCTGATTTCTATTTCCCGATCGAAGTGCCAGCTTTGGCGAACTTCCTTATGCAAAGAGCGGCCACGGAAGTACTCGATCGCGAAAAGGCGGCCTATCATATCGGCCTGACCTACACGACCAACATGCGTTTTTGGGAATTCAATGAAGAGTTCAAGGAAAGACTGAAAGCAACCAAGGCTCAAGGAATTGAGATGGAGTGCGCGACACTCTTTACGGCCAGCTACAAACGCAAATTCACACTCGGAGCTCTCCTGCTCGTCTCTGATCTGCCCCTAAACAAAGAAGGCATCAAGACAAAGCAGAGTTCGCAGTGGGTCTATGATAACTTTACAGCGGATCATGTGGAAAAAGGAATCCGGATTCTTAAAGGCGCTCGCGAAATGCAGGCCAAAAAGATCAAGGGAGCTTATCACCGCAATCTTACTATCGAAGAGCAGTCTACTCCCAAGTAAAAGTGTAATTTACACTCTTATTGGTACTATTTCTTAAACACACTGCAAATTAATGGGAGCCTTGTCCGGCTCCCATTGAGTGAGCTTTTTTTTAAGTCTCAAGTCTCTTATAATCCACGCCCAATCAATACATAGCCGCTCTTCATGCATTCCGCGAACAAGAGATTAAGGAGAATTATGACTATAAGCAATGTAAGACGTATGATGGAAATAGATATTCCGGTAATTAAACAAACGATGTCAAGAAGAGAACAGAACCGTGTATGTGAACTTGTAATAGATCTCCTTGAATATTCAGTTCAAACTTCTTCAACAGAGGGGTATGGTGTCAGTAGACTTAAGAAAAAAATCCAGGAATTCCGCACTCTCCATGACTCTCTAAATCAGCAGGCTATTGCTGAATTAGCCAAGGGTAATCTTTCGAGCATTGAACAGCTGTCGCCGGAGCTTCAAGATGAGCTGTGTAAAGCTGCCATCGGCACCCTCAATCAACAAAAGTCAACCTCACTATTCGGAAGAATCCTGGAGGGCTTCAGCGAGGAGGCTGCAGGAAAAGCTGAAACCATTAATCGATTGGAAAATTACCAACAATTTCTGCGCACTAAGGATCTTGTAGGTTCAGAGTCTACGACGACAATCGGTTGCACTCTTCAGTAACAGGCCAAAATAATTCGCATTTAATCTCCAGATCCTGTGAAATCATCGTCCAATTTTTTTGAGGATTTAATGGCGATTAGAGTGGATGAGCGTGTTTCCTCCTTTTTTAAAAGAATTGAGGAGGCATCTGTAGAAGAACAGCAAGAGAAATGCCAAGAAGCCATTCGCATTCTCATCGAAGCGATAAAAAGCCGCGGTGAGGAAGATGGCTTTATGTTCTTGAACGAGACAGAAGGTGATAATGGAGAGGATGAAGGATTTGTTCAGGTAAACAACCCGGTAGCTCCAACGATCGAAGAGCTTCGAGAGAAAGTGAGGCTATTGAAAATACACAGGGTATCTCTAATTCAATCTAATCAACCAGACAAACAGGATTCATTGAGTCGTCTCGATGCCTATTTGCCGGACCTGAAGGCTGGCAATATCGAGGTTATTCAGAATCTGCCACCTGTTCTTCAAAAGAGCATCTGTTTTGCTGCCATTCATGCGCTTGTGCTAGAGGAAGAGGCTCTAGAGGAAGAATTGAAATTTTACAAAAATGAGGAAAGATCAGAGGCATTGGAGCGTAAAACAAAGGTAGAGAAAGTGTTAAAACAATTAGAAACCTATCGAGAAAATCTGGAGAGTCAGTCTTCGACAAGCTCAATGGATGCTATGGCTCAGGCCGCGACAGGGATTGCAGCAGATTGCCACATTTCATAGGAATTTAATATGTCTATAGAAACAATGACACCCAAGCAGTTATTAGAGATCAATCTCGCTGAGTATAGCTGGATTCCAGAACAGGGCCAGTATTGCATCTATCAATCGATCATCGAGCGTCTCGAAACATTTCAAGGAACTTGCAGGAGTTCGAACAAAGAGGAATTGCTTAATAAAATTAAGGAATTGAAAGATTGTCAAAACTCTTTGAGTAAATCGGCTCAGCTGATTGGCGCAATTGGGAACCAGTGTATTATTTTATAACTTAGAGGGTATTCTATCTCATTTTAGATAAGAATTTCATCACATAGGCTAATTTTTCGGGCAATAAGATGCCTCCATTGACAGTTACCAAATAGAAACCCACATCAGGGAATTTTAGAATGATTTCTAATCGTTTGAGCAGATCTTTACCTGAGGATCTTTTCCGCTCAAGCGCATTGATTGAAGATTGAGAGAGCTCGAAAAGGTGAGCGAATTCACGAGTTGTCAATTTGAGTGCTTGTCTAAAAGCGATAACTTTCTCTACAGAAATGGAGCGCTCAAAAATAGGGTAGAAAACAAAAGACGAGGGACCTCTTTTCCCAATTGCAGAGAGCAAGGTAAAAGGATCCTTTTCTTCAGGATCAATCCCCGTTGCTAGGCAATACTCCTTGTAGGCTGGATTTTGGGAGGAGGGAATGCGATCCTCAAAAGAAGGAAAGAGTGTTTTCGATATGAATTGTCGTTGAGTGAGTGGAAATTCAGGTCCTAGAGGAATAACATTTTCCGCTCGAAAATAGAGTTCATCATAGGTAAATACTAAAGATGATCCCGAGCGAAGCAATTCTCCCACAAAAATTCTGGTCATGCGCTTTTCTAAGAATACAGCAACTCCAATGATTTCGAGAGAGTTATCCATGATAGATCTCCTCAGTGCGCGTCTTAATTAATCTTTCAAAGGCAGTTTGTCTTTTTTCGCTTACAAAACTGCGGGAGAGAATTTTCTTAAGAGGAACTGTTGCGAGGGATTTTCGGAATTGATTAACGACATTTGCATATCCTAAGCGGTTCCATTCTAAGAGATAATCTTTCATCGTAGGTTCATCAGAATGTTTTGTGAAAATGGCTCCTCGAGGTTGCAAATCTGCAGATAAAAATGAATGGCTTTCCACTCCCAGGGCAGATGGATTATCGTAAAAAGGAGACAAGACAGTCCCTTTGGAAGATTGAATAAAACCAAGGTTTCGTCCATGGCGGTCATTGTTGCCAATCAAACAGTCGGCCAAGGTGAGGTAGGCAAACTTTTCTTGTTCAATCTTTCGGCCTGTCCTTGAGCCAATGATCTCGACGAGAGTTTCGCAGTCGTAGGGCATTTCAGGTTTCATAAAATGATAGATGTGATCAAGGGTTGCGGCACTTCTCCCAGACATAAAATTCTTTGTTGCAAAGCAAAAAGAATCTTCAGGGAATCGGATCAAATGATAAGGGGGAATGTCTATTCCGAGGCTTTCATAAATTTGGTTGCACAGAAATTCAGTTGCAGGAAGCTCCGGGTATTCTGTTTGTTCGACTTTTAGGATGAAGCTTGTTCCTCCTAACCTGGCTGAATATTTACGGAATTTCCCATGAAAAAAACTGGAGTTGAAGACGTGCTTTTTTTCTCGAGGCGCTTGGGAAACGGATCGGATGGCTACATCTAAGAACTCTAAAGGTTCTTCTTTAAATACCTCTTTGAAGCAATGGGGATGCAGACCGTACCAGGCGGCATTGGGATGGAGTTCGGTGTGGCAGCGGCAGCAGAGCAATTTCATTGTATCTCCTAATCTGGATGATAGGTGGCGACATTAATTCGCGTCAATATATATGTGAATCGAATTTGCGTCAAATTAAACGTGAGTCAAATTCACGTCAACAACTGCGGAGGCGTTAGTCTTATAGATGGAATTGGTTATGGAGCTGCTCGGTGATGTAATTCTCGAGCACATGGGGCGAGGCCTGGAATTTCTTAGGCAGTAGAATTGTGTGCTGCTCTGTCTTCTTACCTTTCTGTCTTTCGGCAAGGAGGGTGAGATTCTGAAACTTCAGGAGCGTAAACTGATGTGCGGAGGCGAAGACGCGGAGGCGAGCCAGATGGTTGAGCCAAAGCAGGGGCTCCGGCGGCTCGCCGAAGCGGTCTTTGAGCTCATTGAAGAGCTCGTCGATCTCCTCCGTGGCCGAGGCGTCGCCAAAGCGGTAGTAGAACTCCATGCGCAGCGACACTTCGCTGATGTAGGTTTCTGGTATGCGCGCATCGAAGGCAAATTCCATTTTCGTTTCGTTGAAGGTAATCGGCGCTTTTTTCTTAAGCGCGTCGATGGCGCGCTTGAGCATCTTGCAGTAGAGATGAAAGCCGATGGCGCTGACTTGTCCCGACTGATGCACGCCGAGAATGTCTCCGGCGCCGCGGATCTCTAGATCACGCATGGCGATCTTCATGCCGCCGCCGTAGCCGCTCGCTTCAACGAGGGCGCTGAGTCTTTTGCGCGCGATTTCCGGCAGGCGCACATTTTTAGGAACAAGAAAGTAGGCGTAGGCGGCGCGGTTCCAGCGACCCACGCGGCCGCGTAGCTGGTAGAGATCGGCCATTCCGTAGGTGTCTGCGCGGTCAATCAGGATCGTATTGGCGTTCGGGATGTCGATGCCATTTTCCACGATGGTGGTCGCAAAGAGGATGTCGAGGGTGCCTTCTTTGAACTTGTGGAAGATCGGATCGATGTCATTGGGGTCCATCTGTCCATGTACGACGCCGATGCGGGCGGCGGGGACGAGTTTTCCGATCGCCTCAGCTCTTCCGAAGATGCTCTCGACGCGGTTGTGGATAAAAAAGGCTTGGCCACCGCGCGCGAGTTCGCGGAGCAGTGCGTTTTGGATGAGCGTCTCTTCTGTGTCGGCGAGAATCGATTTGACGGGGAGTCTGTCCTGTGGCGGTGTACTGATCACGGACATATCGCGTGCATGGACCAGCGACATGTAGAGGGTGCGTGGAATCGGTGTCGCGCTGAGTGTAAGACAGTCGACGCCTGCTTTGATTTTTCTTAAGTGCTCTTTAGCGCGGACGCCGAAGCGCTGCTCTTCGTCGATGATGAGTAGGCCGAGATCTTTGAAGATGACGTCTTTGGAGAGAATTCGGTGTGTGCCGACAAGGATGTCGATTTCGCCGAGTGCTGTTTTTTGCAGCGTTTCGCGGTTCTGTTTGGTTGTAGAGAAGCGAGAGACGACGCCGACTTTCACGGGAAAGCCGCTCATCCTCTTGGAGAAGGTCTCATAGTGCTGCATGGCCAGTACGGTGGTGGGTACGAGGACGGCGACCTGTTTGCCTCCATCGGCTGCCGCTTTGAAGGCGGCGCGCATCGCAACTTCTGTTTTACCGTAGCCGACGTCACCGCAAATGAGGCGATCCATCGATTTTTCTGCAATCAAGTCTCCTTTGATCTCAGTGATCGCTTTTTTCTGGTCGCTCGTCACGGTGTAGGGAAAATCGCTTTCAAACTGCTCCATCAGATCGCCGTCCGGAGGATAGGGGGTGCCTCCTTGTACGACGCGCTCGGCGTAGAGTTGAAGCAGGTCGTTGGCATAGCCTACGATCTGCTGCTGTGCGGCTACGCGGGTGTTCTGCCAGCGTTTGCTTCCGAGTTGGCTGAGGGTCGGGGCCTGCTCATGCGCTCCGATGTAGCGCGAAACGAGGTAGGCTTGTGATAGCGGCACGAAGAGTTTGCTATTTTCCGCATACTGGATCGCCATGAATTCCGACTCTTCACCCTGATGGTTGACGATCTTTTCCATGCCGAGGAATTTACCGATACCGCTGTGAAAATGGACGACGGGATCTCCGGGGCTGAGGTGATGGAATTCAGCGGCGGGTGTATGTGTGGTGCCGCGCCACTTCTGGCGGCGGATGCGTTTGCGACCTGTGATCTCTGCATTCGGCAGGACAAGCAGGGCGAGATCTGAGATGGAAAAGCCTGAGGCGAGGTAGCCGCGCTCGAAGCGGATCTCTTTCGAAGAGAGCTCTATCTCCTTCTTCTCTAATTGGCGCTTGATCTCGTTTTCTTCTGTCTCGTTGGCATTGAGAAAGATCGTTAGATCGAAGCGATCGTCGTCGCCGGGTTTGCGGAAAGGATGAAACCAGCGCTGTGCGTCGAAGCTTTTGTTGACAGCTTCAAAGGTGATGCCTTGCAGATGCTTGCTTCTCTCGCGATTTTTGCGCACTTCCGAGAGCTCTTCAATCGATTGAGAGGCGCCGAATATCTGCTGCTGCTTTTTAAAGCGTTTGAAGAGATCGTCGAATGTGTAGAAAAAGGGGCTATTTGCGCCGGGCATGTTCTTCATCGAGGCCCAGGTATCTTCGATCGCAACCAGATCGTCCCAGAAGAGCAGGAAGTCGTCTCCGAGGTAGTCGGAGATGCAGCAGAGCTGCTTGGCTTTTTGCAAGAGCAGCTGCTCATTGGCGGGGGTGAGGAGGATCTCTTTGGCCTCAACGATCGATCTCTGGCCAACCGGATCGAAGGTGCGGATCTCTTCAATCTCATCGCCCCAAAACTCGATACGGAACGGATCGGGCGAGCCTACAGGATAGAGATCGAGGATGCCGCCTCGTAGAGCAAATTCTCCCTTATCGGAGACGACGGCCACAGGCTTGTAGCCGAGTTGAGTTAGATAGTCCGGAAGCGCTGCGAATTTGATCTTCGAGCCTTTTTTCCAGGTGCTTAGGAGAGGCTTGAGGAGCTCTTTCGGAATCACCTTTTGCAAGAAGGCTTGAAGGGGGCAGAGGACGATGGATGGCTTTTTTCGTCGGAGGAGCTCTCTCAGCGCCTCGAAGCGTTTGCCGATGATGTCGGGACTAGGGGGAACCTCTTCTCCGGGGAGCGTCTCCCAAGCGGGAAATTCCACGGCGAGATTCGGTGCGATTGTCTCGAGACTGTCGAAAAAGGCATCTTCTCGCACGCCGCCTGTGAGTAGGAGGACGCTTCTTCCCGTTTTTTGGGCAGCATAGGCTGCAACGAGTGCTTTAGGGACGTCCCAAAGCGATTCAAAAAGAATGGACTCTCCAGAGGTGAGAGCCTTGTGGAGCGCCTCAAAAGAGGCGCTCTTTTCAACGATTTCGATCAAGGAGCCTGCTCAAGCAGTTGTTTGATTTTTGCGAGGGCCTTAGGCAGTCCTGTTGGATCTTTTCCTCCGGCCTGTGCGCTTGTCGGTTTACCGCCGCCGCCGCCTTTAATCAGGGGCGCGGCCTCTTTGACGAGCGTTCCTGCGGGAAATTGTTTGGCTAGATCGGAGCTGACTTGGACGAGCAGCTGGCAGCGCTCGCCAATTCTGGCGCCCAGTACAACGACTCCTGATTTGAGTTGCAGCATCAGCTCTTCGGCAAAGGGAGCTAGATCTTCTGCGCTCATTGAGATCTCAGTGGCGATGAGAGAGATCTGGCCGACCTGCTCAACATTTCCTGCCATTTTCGTGGCGAGCTCTTTCATTTGGCTTTTACGCAGGACTTTAAGCTCGAGCGCTTGTGCTTTCATCTCTTCGAGGAGCTGCTCTGTGCGATCGGCAAGGGTAGCTGTCGAAGTTTTAAGTAGAGAGGCGCTTTTTTCGAGAAGGTCTTCTTTTTGCTGCACCATTTTTTCTGCCCAGCGGCCGCTGAGCGCTTCGATCCTGCGAATGCCGGCGGCGATGCTGCTCTCTTTGGTGATCTTGAAGAGACCTATGGAGCCGACGCTTGAGACGTGTGTTCCGCCGCAGAGCTCTTTGGAAAAGTTGATGTCGACAACGCGTACTTTCTCGCCATATTTCTCACCGAAGAACTGCTTCACATCGGAGCGCTCTTGCGCTTCTGCATAGCTAATTTCGTAGGAGTTTACGGGTAAGTTTTCGCGGATCTTCTCGTTGACGAGATCTTCGATGGCGCGCAGCTCTTGGGCAGAGACGCTCTTATGGTGGCTGAAGTCGAAGCGCAGGCGCTTGTCTTCCACGAGAGAGCCTGCCTGCTTGATGTGCGGCCCCAATATTTCTTGCAGCGCCCAGTGCAATACGTGGGTGGCTGTGTGGTTGTTCTGGATCTCTTTGCGGCGCAGCGCATCGACAGCCGCATGGACGCTGTCTCCCTTTTTGAGAGAGCCTTTGGTCATGCGTCCGAGATGGGCAATGACGCCTGGGTAGGGAGAGATCGTATCTTCGACTTGAAAGACGCTGCCGCCTTTGCTGATCTGGCCGGTGTCTCCAACTTGACCGCCCATCTCTGCGTAAAAAGGCGTTGTTGTGAGAAGAAGCATGCCCTCGTCGCCCTCATTCATGCCGTCGGTAGAGCTGCCCCCGATAACCATGCCGCTGAGAGAGGCGTCGCAAGAGATCTTTTGGTAGCCAACAAATTCTGTGCGAGCAGAGTCTGCGAAGAAATTCTGATCAAACTCTTGCGCTTGGACCTTGCGCGCTTTTCGTGATTTTTCCTTCGCTTCTTCATCGAGGAGATCGAAGCGCTTGAGATCGACGCTGAGGCTCTCATCTTTTGCGATGAGAAGAATCTCTTCGAGGGGAAAGCCGTAGGTGTCTTTGAGTTTGAACGCATCGTCGCCGGAAATGTTTTTGGTGGAGCGCGAGCGCTCTATCACTTGGCCGAGTAGCTGGCCGCCTCTTTGCAGGGTGCGGAGGAAGGATTCTTCTTCGAGCGTCAGGATCTCTGCAATGTGATCTTGAGAGCTTTTCAGCTCGGGAAAGTCCTCTCCCATGTTGGAGACGAGACGCGGTAGAATGTCGGCTAAGAAAGGGCGGTTGAGATCGAGCATGCGCCCGTAGCGCACTGCGCGTCTTAAGATTTTTCTCAGGACATAGCCGCGATCGGTATTGCTCGGCTGTACTCCGTCGGCAATTGCAAAAGAGAGTGCGCGGATATGGTCTGCAATCACGTGGAAGGCAGGCGCGAGACTTAAGTTTTTTTCATCATATTGGACTTTGCTAATCGTTTCGACCTGCGCGATGAGCGAGCGGAGGACGTCTGTGGCAAAGACGTTGTCGACGCCAAGGCGAAGGGCGGCGACGCGCTCGAGACCGGCGCCGGTATCAATCGACTGTTTCGGCAGAGGCTCCATCTGAGCTGATGCGCTGCGCATGTACTGCATGAAGACGAGGTTCCAGAATTCTAGAAAACGCTCACCTGAAGGATCTTCGTAAGGATTTCTTGCAGAGCCAAAGGCCTCGCCGCGATCAAAGAGCAGCTCAGAGCAGGGGCCGCAAGGGCCGGTTTCGCCCATCGTCCAGAAATTTTCTTCTTCACCAAAGCGCACGATTCTCTCAGGTGAAATATGCTTTTCCCAGAGAGCAAAGGCTTCATCATCATCCTTGTAGACGGAGACCCAGATTTTTTTCG
>JAJFMM010000193.1 GCA_021772165.1 Chlamydiota bacterium
AACAGATGTCGGGATATGACCCTGATCTCTACCACGGTTTGAATCTGAATGAGTTAGAGAATCTGGAGTTTTATTCTGAGAATGGTGGCTCTGAAGCGGGGGAAGGTGGCGGCGATGGCAGTGGCAATGGTAAGCAGGAAAAGGATGAGTATGTTGTCATTGTGAGTTGTTCGAGTGAAAGGGATAGATCTTCATTGATTCGAAAACTAAAGAATGAAGGCTATTCAGCTCGAGCGATGATGGCGTCGTGAGAAGGCATAGGTTGCTTTGGATGCTCAATCAATTCGTTTGAGATATTGAATATGCCTAGCTTACCTTTGATTGGTGACTGTATTACAGGGCGAGGATTATTTAAGACCCATGCAAATAGATTCGGGGTGAAGGGGATGTGGGCCATCTCTGTATCCGAATTTATAAATGGCCGGATGTCGGTCAATTCAACTATGCAAATCATTACACCGTTCGGATAAGGTGGATGCTTTGGAAGCTTTGAAGCCGTGATTAATAGATCACCACGGTACGAGGTAGACCAGGACCTGATCTCCAAAGTCTTTAGGCCTTCTGAAATTAGAGATGCATAAGGTTGTTTGATGGTTAATGCTTTCATGATTCTCTTCTAGCATATTGGGCGAGATCGTCAATAAAAAATGAAAAGATAGGCCGGGCTTGGGTCTCAAAAGGTACTGTGCCAGCGAAAAGCGTATACGGGTATGCAATGCGCGAAATTTCTTTAGCGAGAGACTTTTGAAAATCGGATTTCGTTTCGCATTTATTTTTATTTTGGGTTTCTGAATAAATAAGCTGAAAACGTTTTAAGTTATTAAAAAATTATACTTTTATTCTTTTGGGGATATTAATTCCTCAGTGCGATTTTATATTTTAAGTTGCAAAATTAAACGAAATGGGGCGGCAAACATCATTTGATGTTGGATGGTTGTATGGCGAAGTCCGCCCAAACGGGAAAAACAAAAGCCAGGGTATCGAGGAGAACGGTAAAAGCAAAGCCGAAGGCTAAAGCTAAAGCCGCAAATCCAAAGGCGACACCCAAAAGCGCACCCCCCGCGCCGGTTTTTCCCGTTGCTGTCGTTGCCACATTTTTAAATATCACTCCTCGCAGGATTCAACAGCTCACGAAAGAAGGCATTCTTCCCAAAGCAGAGCGCGGTAAATATGAATTACTCCCTGTAGTTCGTGCTTATTGTATCTACCTCCAGGGCAAATTAATGGGAAGTGATTCAATGATCCCCGACATGAATTTTGAAAAAGCTCGGATGATGAAGCTCAAAAACGAAAAACTTGAGCTCGAACTCAGCGAGATGAAGGAAGAGTTGGTGCCTGTCTCACAAGTTGAGAAGTCCTGGTCTGAAATGGTTACCAGTGCGAAGTCTGCTTTATTGTCGCTTCCTAAAAAACTCGCGCCACGTGTGGCCGGAGAGAAAGACACGGTCAAGTGTCACGATATTTTGAAGAAGAATATCACTCAAGCCATGGCCAATATCGCAAAGGATGGTTCTAAATGAATTCCATACATTTCCCCGCGTTGGATCGTGCTGAGAAAAAAAGAAACTCTCTATGGTCACCACCGGAAGATTTAACCGTTTCAGAATTCGCCGATCTATATCGCGTCCTAAGTTCAGAAGGATCTGCCGAGCCAGGTCAGTGGGAAACAGATCGTGTGCCGTACAGTCGTGAGATTTTGGACACCTTCATCAATCCAGATGTTTCGAAAATAATATTCAAATCATCTTCGCAGGTATCCAAAACAGAGATCATGCTCACACTTATTTCTTACGCGATCAGCGAAGATCCCGGGCCAATTCTGTTTGTGATGCCGCATCTTGATCTGGCCAAGTCGTTTTCAAAAGAGCGATTTGATCCGATGATTCGAGATACACCGAGGATGGACGGAAAAATAAACATTGCCAAAACTCGCGATGGTGGAAACGAGATTTATCACAAGCTTTTTCTCGGCGGGTATATCAAGTTTTCAGGTGCAAACTCTCCTGCCTCCCTTGCCTACCGTCCCGCTCGATACGTCTTCGCCGACGAAGTAGATAAGATGGGAATTCGCGGCGGACTTACTGGGAAAGAAGTCATTGCAAAACTCCACAAGCGAACCACAACATTCTGGAATTCAAAGGAAGTCTATGTCTCCACTCCGGAAGAAGAAGGGAGCTCAGCGATTGATGAAGAGTATGCGAATTCAGACGCAAGAATTTTTAAAGTTCCGTGCTTGAAATGCAATGTATACCTGCAAATAAAGTTTGATGAACATATCAAATGGGAAAAAGATCGCCCCGAAACAGCGCACTTTGAATGTCCCTCTTGCAAACAAAAAACATTCGAAGACGATTTACCGGCAATGAACGCGCTCGGGTACTGGGAGGGGCAAAAACCATTCAAAGGCGTTGCTGGATTTTTCATCAACGAAGTCAATTCCCCGTGGGTCAAATGGACGGCCATGGCCGCCGCATTTTTACACGCGAAAAAAGATGATAAGACTCTCAAAGTTTTTATCAACGAATCCTTAGGCCAAACATGGAAGACAAAAGGCGAAGCCCCTCCATGGGAGAACCTGTACGACCGTGCCGAATCCTATGCAATAGGAACTGTTCCTCAAGGCGGAATCCTACTGGTAGCTGGAGCCGATGTGCAAAAAGATCGAGCCGAAATAGAAATCGTAGCCTATGGGAAAGATCTGGAATCGTGGAGTGTCGAATACATTGTCATTCAGGAGCCGCCGACAGGTACCAAGCTCTGGGAAGAATTAGCCGACCTTGTGAACCGAACCTGGAAGCATGAATCAGGAGTTGAGATGTCTTTGCAATGCTTGGCTATCGACGCAAATTACAGCCAAACGGAGGTATGCAACTGGGCTCGAAAATATTCAAGTAGAACTGTCATGGCCATCTATGGATCAGCAAAGGCATTATTACCCGTCAATCGACCTACAAAGGTTGACCTCACAATTGGCGGCAAAAAATTAGAGCAAGCCTGCAACCTGTGGCCGCTCGGTGTCAATAAACTCAAGGCAGAATTATATCGGTGGCTGAATCTCGATAGTCCAAAAGATGGATCCTCAACCCTCCCGGGTTATTGTCATTTCCCAAAATACCCGAGCTCATACTTCCAAATGCTGACCGCTGAAGAATTAAAAACAATAATGGTCAAGGGATACCCGAAAACCGAATGGAACTTGATACGCCCGCGAAACGAGGCACTAGACTGCCGAAACTATGCGCGGGCCGCAGGTTATCGGTTGGGTATGGACCGATGGTCTGCAGATAGATGGGTTGAGCTGGCCGACGCTCTAGGAATCCCAAAAGAAAGTGAAAAGATTTGAAAAAAAAAGCTTGAAAATAGTTTTTAAATTGCTACACCCGAAAAAGGTGGTACGGAACCAACCAATCAACCCACGTATCAATCTTTTTCAAAAACCATGTCAACTTCTCTCACACAAGCCGACCTAGATGCACTCACAAAAGCCTACTATTCCGGCCACCTGTCTGTGCGTTACAAGGATCATAGTGTCACGTTCAGAAGTTTGGGCGATATGAAGATACTTATAGACCAAGCAAAGTCAGAGCTTAATCCAACGTCAAATATTCCTGTAAGTAGAGTTTATTTTGAGACATCAAAAGGGGTTTGAAATTGTTTGGATATTTAAAAAATAAATACAAAAGTCTCATCGTCAAACACGCCACCGGGCTCATGATGTCCGATTTCGATACCTCAGGAAACGGCCGAAGGGTAGCTAACTGGTCTGTCTCAAATAGAGGGCCGAACTCTCTAATATTTTCGAATCTAAGAAAGCTAATCGGCCACTCACGTAGTTTGGGGCGAACAAATCCCACGGCTGTTTCTATCAAGGAAAATGTGGTGGCCGGAGTAGTTGGTACAGGAATCCGCCCGCTGAGTTTGCACCCAGATCGAAAAATAAGAACGCTCCAGCGGGATGCTTTCGATAGCTTCGCTGATAATTGCGATGTCGAAGGGATGCAAAATTTTTACGGAATGATGACCGTTGCGGCCCACGAGTTTGTAGAAGCGGGATCCTGCTTTGGTAGATTCAGGGAAAGACAAAGTGCCGATGGATTTAACATCCCGCTTCAGCTTCAATTGCTTGAGCCAGAGCAACTAAATACAAGTTTACAGAGCCATAAAAAAAATAAAGTTGTCAATGGGATCGAATATGACCGCATTGGCAGACGCCTGGCCTATCACATGTATCAAGGCCACCCCGGCGAAAATATGGGCTATGACGGATTGAGAACAGTTCGAATCTCAGCAAAAAATATGATTCATGTTTTCCGCCCCACTCGTGCTGGCCAGAATCAAGGTTTGCCCGTATTCACACAAATTTTGCTCAAACTTCACGATATGGAAGAAACGGATGACTCTGCTTTATTGAGTCAAAAGTTGGCGAATTTGTTTGGTGTTTATTTTGAAGATTTGAATGCCGATGATCCCGGGTTGAAGCTACCAGGGCAAATAGACAACGGAGATGGTACCGCTGTTGCAAAGCTGGAACCGGGTGGGGCTCAAATTTTAAAAGCAGGATTGAAGCCACACACTACCACTCCGCCAAATGTAAGTGTTCAGTATGGTGAATTTTACAAAGCTCAAATGCGTATGGTTTCTTCAGCCGCGTTCAGCCTGTATCACCAGACCACGGGTGATCTGAGTAATATCAATTTCTCATCAGTCCGTGCCGGGATCATCGATCTCAAACGTAAGATTGAAGGAATCCAACACAACGTTTTTGTTTTCCAGTTTTGCCGGCCTACCTGGCGTCGAGTTATGGATTCAGCCGTTTTGAATGGAATCATCGATTTGCCCGGGTACATAGAAAACCCATGGCCTTATTTACGAGTCAAGTGGGTTCCGCAGGGTCGCGAATGGGTTGACCCGTTGAAAGATGTTAATGCAAATATTCTACAGGTGGACAACCTCATGAAATCCTTATCCGAGTGCATCCGCGAACGCGGTCAAGATCCAGATCTATTACTCGAGGAAATTGCAGAAGAAAAAAAATATTTAGAAGAATTGGGCCTCTCCAAAACCGAGGTCATGCAAAAAATAAACCCGCAAGATGAAACTCTCGAAGAAGAGGAAAAAGAAGATGCCGCAGAAAAAGAAAGCGACGCTCTCGCCGCATAATTCCCTTTTAGCCGCCGAACTGTTTGGATCACCTTTGTTGATCGATCCAGCGAAGCTGGAGGCATTGATCAAAGTACTCGGCCCAAAATTTGGGGTTGTTGGCGGCTCTGTAATTGAAGGTCAAGAGATCGATCTCAGCACTGTCGAGCCGGGTCAAATCAATATGCTTGGTGCGTCGCCACGTTCTAGTCATAAATCATATCAAGTCATTGAAGGCGTTGCTGTAATCCCCGTTGTTGGCACACTGCTTCATCGAGGCGGTTGGATGGACTCAGTGAGCGGTCTCACGACTTACAGTCAGATAAATCGTCAGCTTGACGAAGCGTTGGATGATGCCGATGTCGAAGCGTTCCTGTTTGATATCGATAGCCCAGGTGGCCAAGTCAATGGAGCGTTTGATTTAGCCGATGCAATTTACAACGCTCGCTCACAAAAAACAATCTGGTCAGCCGTGAATGAAAACGCATTCAGTGCGGCTTATCTCATCGCCTCATCAGCCGAGCGCGTATTTGTTCCACGTACCGGTGGCGTGGGTTCCATCGGCGTTATCGCTATTCATGCAGATCAATCTGCTTTTGATGAAAAAGCAGGATTCAAATTCACCTCGATCTACGCCGGCAAGAAGAAAAACGATTTAAATCCTCATCAGCCAATTAGTGAACAGGCAACGACAGAGCTTACAACAAGGATCAATGATTTTTATAGCCTGTTTGTTTCCACGGTAGCCAGAAACAGAGGATTACAAGAATCTTCAGTTCGAGGAACAGAGGCCGGAATTTACATAGGCTCGAATGGGCTTGGTTTGGGGCTGGCTGATGAAGTCAACTCGGCGGAATTCGTTTTAACAAAATTGGTTCAACAAATACAAACTGGGAACAATGGTCCCAAGCATTCAATGGAGTCGAACATGCCCGAAGAAAACGCAGAACAAGAAAAAGAAAAAATGGAAGATAAACAAAAAACAGTTGATATCAATTCGGCTCGATCTGAAGGAGAGGCCAAGGCGATGGCCTACGCAAAAGAAGTGACCGAATTGTGTAGCCTTGCGGGTTTCCCATCACAGGCATCTCAGTTCTTGACGGCCAGTACTCCGATTCCTGAAGTTCGCGCCTCACTCCAAAAAATGAAAGCAAATCAATCGGAAGATCAGGATGTGGAGAACACTTTGAGCGGTGCCGGGAAAACCGGGGATGAAGCAATTAATCTCGAAGACAGTCCGCTCGTCAAAGCTTGCGCCAAAATTGGCGAAGACATGAAGTCTCAACACCGATAAATATCCCATCATTTTTTTGAAAAATTGAAAGTTATAAAACAACCCAATTTCAAGAGGTAAAAAATGCCAGTAAAAACAGAAAAAAACAGATTGTCCGATTCGGTCAAGCATGAAGCCGATGGCGGTCGTAGTCGCGAAGAAGTAGTCATACTCGCAGGATCAGGATCTGACCGAGTCATGGAAGTCGGTACCCTTATCGGGAAACGAACCAAAACCACGGTTATTGATTTAGCCGATGCCGGAAATACAGGTGACGGTGGATTGGGAAGTGTCAGCATAGGAACCAAGGCGATGCCTGGAGTCTACATTGCCCGATGTGTCGAGGCGGCCGCAAACGCAGGAATCTTTGAATTAATTAGCCCAGACGGTTACATCATCGGTCGTATCAATGTCGGTGTAGCTTTCACCAGCGACCACGTGAATATGACCATCGCAGATGGAGCCGCAGATTTCATTGTTGGCGATAAATTCACCGTGACCGTTTCAGGCGATGGCAAAGTGGTAGAACTCAAACCACCTGTATCCGCCGTTGGGCATATCGAGTTGGCAGACAATCCGGCCGCTGATGACACCATCACCTTGAATGGAACAGTGGTTACGTTTAAAGCCAGTGGAGCTGTCGGGAGCCAAATCAATATCGGCGACGATGTGCTTGCAACACTGGACAATATGCTGACATTTTTGAGCGGATCCGCAGATGCTCAAATCGCCAAAAATACCTACAGCAACGACAAATACTCAAAAATTGAAATAGTCAATAAAACTCCGGGTACCGGTGGCAATGCTTACACCTTGGTGAAGTCTGGTGCCAATCTCGCAGTTTCGGCGGCAACGCTGACAGGCGGTGCTGGTTCCGCTGTGGATGGAAGTCAGGAAGCATACGGAGTCATTGGCGATAACGTAATAGCTCCAGACGGTGCAGATAAAAATTCATTCGCCATAGTACGAGATGCGGTGTTGAGCACACGCGGGATCATTTGGGCCACGGGTGTGGTTCAAGCGGACAAAGATAAAGCCATCGCCGAGTTGGAAGATCGCGGCATTATCGTTCGCGACGCGGCGTAATCCAGCTCTTTTGCACCAATACAAAACAAATTGTAGTCATTCGAAAAATTTAATGGAGGGAATATAAATGCTAGATGTTTTTGATACCCAAAATACGGGATTTACGGTTGCCGAGATGACTATGGCAATTCAAAAAATCCCGAATAATTACGGGAAAATACAGGCGCGTGGGATGTTCCCCATTCGCGGGATCGCAACAACCACCGTGCAAGTCGAATCCAGAAACGGGGTTCTCAATGTTTTGCCCACTGTAGA
>JAJFMM010000194.1 GCA_021772165.1 Chlamydiota bacterium
GGTGGGGGAAACTTCTCGCGTCTTTCTATGCAATTCTCTGCCCCTTCACTTTAGTCGCTTCCATAAGTATTCTTCTATTCCCCCTACTACATCGATTTCTGCACAAGTTCCACATCGACAAAGAAAATAGTTAAACAGCTCTAATCACACTTCTAGATTAACGATCTCTTTATTCTTATATCTCTCCACCCTGTCTTGTATTTTTTTGAATTCAGGGCTGGATATAAAATCATCAGAGGCTTCATCCTTTAAAGTTTGTTCTATCATAGAACCTAAAACAAGCTGATGTACTTGTATCAGTTTTTTAGGTGTATAAAATTTAGACGTTTCATTTTGTACTTTAAAAACTTTTCCAAAATTTCCCGGTGTTTTTATTCCAAAAATCCTCGAACAGACAAAATCTATAATTTTTACAACAAAACCTACGAAAAAAATATTACAATCAGCAAGCAAATCACCCCTGCTAATTACGTGAGTAACAAATTTATCTGCATTTAATAGCCGTTCTTTAGGGATGTTATTTTGCAAACCAGCCCCTAATGGCAAAGTATTTAAACAAGTAGCTGAAAGGCCCTGCTTTAAAGCCACATAGCTTGCTAACGACCCTCCTAAACATTGTCCTGTCAAATGCACTTCTTTCGGAAGATTTTTTCTAAATTTAGAATTTAGGAGTAAAGAGACTAGTTGATTTGCACTTTCATAAAAATCAGGAGTAATACCGAGTAAATTACCTACACCAGTTTTGATTGCCATTCTATCCAACTCATTATCCAAACCTGACTCTTCATTCAAGTTTAATTCAGAAGAATGAGACCCCATTCCACCAAAAGAGATAATTAACTGGTCATTCCTTTCAAACATCATTATTTTTAATCCCATTGTTGGATTAAAAAAGCAATTTTCTCTCATTTCAACGAAATCTAAAATTGGATCGCTTCCATCTAAATCAAAACTATTTGGATTTAAAACAGATGCATTCACAGCTTCTGACCATGTATTGTCGCTTTTATGAACAGCCGCATTAAGACACCCAAAAACCAAAAAATCACCTTTTATAACATCAGAAGAAGTCAGCTTACTAACGTTGTTACTCCAAGGATTCTCAATCTTAATATCTTTTGAAAAAGCGTATTTCTTAAAAAGGTCTGAAACAATTTTACAAGCTCCACCCAGATAGGTGTAACGTTTAGAACCTATATAGCGAATCGGGAAGGAAACAACATCGCTTGTTAAGTTTAAAATTGAATTTATATAGCCCACGAAGCCCCATTAACATTTAATTATTTTTCATTTAAATGATAACCCAATTTAACTCTATTATGCAACTCTACAATTCGACTTTGTTCAATCTTATAAGTTCCTTGCCGGAGATCGTCAGCCATGAGATTGTATAGATAAAAATTGATAGAGGGCTATTCATCACACAATTGAGAAGCGCCTGGGGTTTTGACGCAGCTGAATATGTTAAAGATTATTAGACAGCGCTGAAGCAGATAACTGCTGAGAGTCCCACAATGACCACAAGAGATGCGAGAAACATCTTACGCGCCCACTGTTTGTCATTTCCAGACTGAAAACCAAGCATGGAAAGCCAGAGCCATCCCAGACCAAGTAGAGCCGCCGAGATCAGGTAGAGAGTCCCCATCCCACCTACTTGTACAAGCAGCATGGAAACAGTGATAAAAGCGATGATGTAGAGCATCATCTGAATCTTCGTTGCGTGAATGCCCTTGACAAGGGGCAGCACAGGAATGGAAGCGGCTTCATAATCCTTGAGCCGGTAGATCGCGATCGCATAGAAGTGAGGCATCTGCCAAAAAACCATCATGGAAAAGAAAACTAGTGCGTTCAGATCCAGTTGCCCACTGACAGCCACGTAGCCAACGATGGGAGGCACGGAGCCCGCAAGAGAGCCGATCAGCGTTCCATGTACTGAATGGTACTTGGAGAAGCTGTAGAGCAGCACATAGGATAGAAAACCGAAGAGAGCTACACCCACTGCCAAGAGATTGGTGGTACCTGCCAAAATAGCAGTCCCTAACAAGAGTAGAAGGAGCGCAAAAAAAAGAACGCGCTGCATCGGAATCAGTCCAATGGCTTGAGCTCTTTTTTTCGTTCTTTCCATTTTCCGATCGACGTAGCGATCGATATGGTTATTGAACACGCAGGCCGATGCGATAATCAGGGAGAGGCCAACGACAGTTGCTAAAAACAGCCCCGGGTCGAAAAATCTCTTGGATGCCAGCGCAAATCCCGCAGCAGATGTAATCGCATTACCCATAATAATACCCGGCTTCGTCAGAAGCACATAGGCTTTAGGCATAGTTGAATAAGGTGAAGAACGTACTTTTTCCATTAATTTTGTATCCTATACGTTTTCATACATCATGTTGTAATTCATATTTTGCATAATCCAGATTGATCCACCAACGACGATAATCAGGACGAAGATCAAAAAGAGAAACGTAATCAAATTCCAGCGCGGTTTAGACTCAATCCCTAAGTGCATGAAGAAAATAAGTTGCACAAGAGACTGAACAAGGGCCAATCCGAAAAGCGCCGGGTAAAGGAAAACATGCTCAATTCCTTTGACAAAGACCATTAAAAAGGCCGCTGCGAGAAGAATCAGCGATGCGATCAGTCCTATGAACAGAGGTCGGACGCTCACATACCATCCATGATGCATATCCATCAGAGTACCCCCATCAGGTAGACGATCGTATAGATGAAAATCCACACGACATTTAAGAACTGCCAGAAAAGCTTTAAACATGTCAGGCGTTTTACGCTATTGAAGGTAATGCCCTCACTAAAGACAGGAATGAGCAGAACCGGAATCCAGAGCAGCGCTAAGACCATGTGCAGAGCAAAGGTTCCTGTTAGCGTATAGTAAGCTGAGAGAAAGGCGCTGTTTTTCCAGGAGTGGCCTAGGCTTAAAAAGCGAGCAAACTCACCGAACTGCATCCAGAGGAAAATCAGTCCAAGTAGAAAAGTTAGTAGAAAAAGTGCGATCGTCGCGAACTTTTTCATGCGATGAGCCGCTATGCCACCGAGTCCGGCGGTAAAAGCCGCCCCCAACATAAAGAGACTCTGTATGGTGGAATAGGGAATATCGTAGAGATCTGCAGAGGTAGGCCCGCCAAATGTGCCGTTATGTAGCACTTTATAAGTGGCAAACAGACATGCAAAAACCATGAAGTCCGTCATCAGATAGACCCAGAACCCAAATACAGTTCTGGAATAGACGTCGTGATGAACATCCGGATAGTGTTCGTGCATCATGCTTTTCCTGTTTCTATTTTCTCTATTTCAGCGACTTTTACATAGTAGTCTGTGTGTTTGTTATACAGCCTTGCGATGATGGCAGCGAGCATACCAAGCAGACTGAGCGCGCCCAGCCAATACATCTGCCAAACCAAGCCAAATCCGAGCATAAAACTAGTTGCGCCGATCCAGAAACCCGAAGCAGTATTTTTGGGCAGATGGATATCGTGATAGGCGACCTTCTCCTTTGGCTCCTTGGACTGTTTCATCGCCCAGAAAGCATCGCGCTCATGCACTTCAGGAATCTCGGCAAAATTGTAGAATGGCGGCGGTGAAGTAGAGTCCCATTCCAGCGTTCTAGCATTCCAGGGATCGTTTCCAGCAGGGTTTTGCTCGCGATCACGGATACTGACATAGAGCTGGTAGCATTGTAGGAAAAAACCGATGCCGATCATCAGAGCGCCGAAAGAGGCGATCACAAACAGAGGCTGCCATCCCATGACATCATAATGATTCAAACGCCTCGTAGCACCCATGAACCCGAGAAGATAGAGCGGGAGGAAGGCCACTAAAAAGCCGATAAACCAGAACCAGAAAGACCAAACGCCAATCCGTTCATTTAGGAAAAAACCGGCAAACTTGGGAAACCAGTAGGTATAGCCGGCAAAGAATCCAAAAACGACTCCACCAATGATCACCGAATGGAAGTGCGCAATCAAAAAGAGGCTATTGTGCACTTGAAAATCGACTCCCGGGATGGCAAGAAGAACGCCCGTCATGCCTCCGGATACAAATACGACGATAAAACCCATAAACCAGAGCATAGGCGTTTTGAAAATCACACGCCCTCTGAACATCGTGAAGAGCCAGTTGAACACCTTGACCCCCGTCGGAATGGCAATGATCATGGTCATGACCCCGAAAAAGGCGTTCACATGCGGTCCGGCGCCCATTGTGAAAAAGTGGTGCAGCCAGACGATAAAAGAGAGAAGGGTAATCCCAATGAGAGCCCAAACCATTGTGAGGTAACCAAATAGTCTTTTCTGCGCAAAAACAGGTACGATCTCAGAAAAGATCCCAAAAGCGGGCAACACCAGAATGTAAACCTCCGGATGGCCCCAGGCCCAAAAGAGGTTGATATACATCATCGGATTGCCGCCATACTCCGCGGTAAAAATACGCGTGTCGATCATACGGTCGGTGGTAAGCATCGCCACATCTGCAGTCAGAATCGGAAAGGCGAAGATCACCAAGACCATCGTTGTGAGCGCAGCCCAGACAAAAATTGGCATTCTCCAGATGGTCATGCCAGGGCAGCGCATTTTTAAAATCGTCACGAAAAAGTTTATCCCTGCAAGAAGGGAGCCCGCCCCCGATATCTGCATCGTCCACGCCCAGTAATCGACCCCCATGGAGGGACTGTATTTGATTCCGGCAAGCGGCGGATAAGAAGACCAGCCTGTTCCTGCGTACGTGCCGATCATCAGAGAAACGAGGATATAGAGTCCGCCCGATACAAAGAGCCAAAAACTAATGTTATTGAGGAAGGGAAAGGCCACATCGCGAGCCCCGATCTGCATAGGAATGACCAGATTCATGAGTCCGAACATCAGTCCCATACCAACAAATAGGACCATCGTCACGCCATGCGCCGTAAAAATCTGCTGGAAGTGCTCGGCTCCCAGATATCCTGTTGAATCACCATAAGCAAACGCTTGCTGAGCTCTCATCATCAGAGCATCAACGAGTCCTTTGAGAAGCATAATACCGGAGTAAACCAAGTACATGACCCCGATTTTTTTGTGATCAGTAGAAGTAAGCCACTCTTTCCAGAGCCATTTCCATTTTTTGTAGTAGGTCATCAACACAACGGCTACGATCCCGCCGAGAATCATTGAGACACCAGCTAGGTATTCGATCCAATCGTGTTTTAAGGCACCTTCACCCAGTCTACCTAACAGCGTTTCCATCATTCCTTACACTCCATACTGTTGGAAGGTCTCTTATACTGATCAAGAATCCAATCAAACAGATCGGATTTCTCCAGCGTATACGTAGTTGAAGCATTGTTATAAGAAGGGTGAACCAGATCAAGGTATTCCTCGACTCCTAAACTTTGCGAAGATCCGTGTGCCGACGAGACCCAAGTGTCGAAATCTTCCTGCGAGCTCGAACGAACCGGAAAATGCATACCGGCAAACCCTTTTCCGCTCAAATTGGATGAAGAGCCTCGATAAGTACCCACTTCATTCGCCATGATATGCAGTTGAGTTTTCATGGCTGGCATCGCATAGATCTGACCGGCGAGCTGAGGAATCCAGAAGGAATTCATTGGAGCTTGGGCTGTGATTTCAAAGGCGATCGGCGTCTTTTCAGGGATCTGCAGGTAGTTGACTGTCGCAATCCCTTGCTCTGGATAGATAAAGAGCCACTTCCATTCTAGAGCGACGACCTGGATAGTTATAGGTTTATTCTCTGACTCAATCGGCTTGTAGGGATTGAGTTCTTGAGTCGATTTCCATGTCATGATGCTAAGAAAGACAATGATCACACACGGGATCCCCCACCAGAGGGCTTCCGCTATAAAGCTATCAGCCCATTCGGGACTATACTTCGCTTTTTTATTGTCTTCGTGGTACTTCCAAGCAAAAACGATCGCGAGGATAATTACGGGAATCACCACGATGAACATCAGAAGTGATGCGTCGAAAAGCAGGTCGCGCTGTTGATCTGCGATTACGCCCTTGGGCTGAAGCACAGGGACATTGTGCGTATTGATAATGTACGCGGCATAGGCTGCCAATCCCAAGAAAAAGAGAACAAGCAGCAAAACTTTGTAGGATCTCTTCATGGAAGCCTTTCTACAGAAGAAAGGATATGAGTGTCCAGTAAATATTTTACTGCTCTATGAAAAAATCTCTAAATGAAGATTTTGCGGAATTTCACTTTCTCACCGCAGAGAACGTAGGCTACATTAGATAGTTCCGATGTGTTCTCTATGAGTTTGGTATAGTATTCTTTGTATTCCTCTACGCTTCCGCCTACTCGAGGTTTTTTCAAGCCGAGAAAGGTCAGATCAGCATCAGCGGAGTGGGATAAAAGATTAGGGAAAAATTGCGTTTCAGGGTCGATCAGTGGATTGAAGGAAAGATCCTTGATGCGTAATTTGATGCGGTATTTATCGAACTGTTCGATCAACTCAAGCTGCTTCGCTTCATTTTCGACGATCATTTTGATGCAGATTTTAGAGTTAGGCCATAATTTGCTCTGTTGAATGAGGTAGGCCAGAGCGAGACAGAGCTCGAAATTA
>JAJFMM010000195.1 GCA_021772165.1 Chlamydiota bacterium
ATCAGGGGAGCTAGATAAAAGACATCTCTTCCCAGCTTACCGAAGAGTGCCGTCAGAGACAATCCGGTGGCTGAGAGCAGCATACAGGAGACGCCCACCCCAAAAGATTCTTTTTTATTCGTAACCATTAACCCCAGACTATATAAAATTGATTTCAATTGCAATTTCAAGGGTACTAGCTGTATACTCTTCGGCGATGGAAAAAATTAGAATTACCAAATTGCTATCTGAGAGAAAGGTCTGCTCTCGTCGAGAGGCGGAGAAGTTCATCGATGAAGGGCTCATTCTTTTGAACGGCACCCCGGTTACGGAGCAGGGAACCCGCGCCTATCCTTCAGATCGGATCGAAATTACCGCTTCTGCAAAGCAGACGCAGGCAGAAAAGATCACGATCATGCTGCATAAGCCGCTCGGGATCGTTTCGAATTTGCCGGAACCGGGCTATAAAGAGGCGTCGTCGCTGATCATCCAAGAAAATCATTGGGAAAAGGATCGCCGTCCCTTTCAGGAGCTGACCGCATCTCTCAATGTTGTGGGCCGTCTAGATGTTAATTCCAAAGGCCTACTTCTACTCACGCAAGATGGTCGAGTCGCCAAGCAGATCATCGGCCCCACATCGCTTGTTGAAAAAGAGTATATCGTCCGCATTCAAGAGCCGATTAGAGATCGCCAGCTCGCGCAATTGCGAGAGGGATTGTCTCTCGATGGTAAAAAGCTGAAGAAAGCTATTGTAGAGAGAAAAGATGAGCTTACGCTTCTCTTTGTTCTCGTCGAAGGTAAGAAGCGGCAACTGAGACGGATGTGCGATTCTATTGGTGTAGAGGTGACCTCCCTAAAACGCGTCCGCGTTGGAAATATTCAGTTAGGCAACCTGCCCTCTGGCCAATGGCGCTATGTCGAGCCTTCAGAGCTGCTGTAAAAAAGAGACGCTCTTCTTCTTGATCGATTCGTAAGCTGCTTCAATAACCCTCTGATTCTTCAGACCCTCTTCGGCAGGCAAGATCGAAGGTACCTCTCCTTTGATCGCTTGGGCGTAGTGCCTGAGCTCTTCGAGGTAGACATTGCCGGCTTTCACGGGGAGATAGATCTTTGTTTCATCTTTGAGTGCATGGCAAAGCGTCTCCACCGGATCGTAAGTTTGTCTCAAAGAGTGAGTGCTGATCAGTCTCGATTTCGTTCCAATCACCTCAAAGCCCGTTGCATAGGGCTGCACAAAAGAGCATTCGAAAGAGGCCGTAGCGCCTCCTTCCAGATGACAGAGTGCTGTTACAGTGTCCTCTGCATCGCTCGTCTCATTGGCGATCGCATAGATCGAGAGGATCTCTTGCTGCGAAATGAAGCGAATGAGGTCGATCAGATGCACGCCCATATCTTGCAGAACGCCGCCTCCCATGTCTCTTCGGTGTCTCCAATTGGACTGAGGGACGGGGATTGCGAAATGCGCCTTAAAACTCAAAAGCTCACCCAGCTCGCCCGATTCTAAAAGAGATCTAGCCTTTTGCACGCAGCCTTTAAAACGGATCGATTGTCCGACAGAGAGAGTCGTTTTTTGAAACGCTGCCAGCATCCATTCAATTGCCGCCACGGTCGGCGCCAAAGGCTTTTCGCAAAGGACATGTTTTCCAGCTTTTGCACAGGCAATCGCATCTTCTTCATGCAGGTGATTGGGCGTGGCGATGAAGATTGCTTCGATCTCTGGATTACTGAGAAGTTCATCTCTCGTAGCAACTCCATGGGGAATATGCCACTGGTTGGCGATTTTCTTCGCTTCATCCAGATTGCGTTTTTGTAGAGCGATGATCTGTACGGTATCGAGATCTCGGAGCTCAGGCAGAATGCGTCTTTGCGCAAAACTGCCACAGCCGAGAATGCCCATTTTAAGAGGTGTTTTATGCATGTTCAAAGGTTTCCTGAAGTTCTTTAGGAATGCGAATAGGTTTAAACGAGGCGTTGGTAAAGCAGTGGGTTGTCGTTCCCGTAGTTACAGAGATGCCCTTGCATACGATGCGATAGTTCAGAGAAAAACGCACTTTAGAAAAGGAAGCGACAGAGACCTCTACCATGATCTCTTCTAAAGAGCGGAGAGGCTTCAGATACTTTATAGATAGATTGACGACGGGACAAAACAAGCCCTTTTTTTCCATCTCGTTGATGACAAGGCCGACGGAATTGAAAAACTCTATGCGGGCGATTTCGAAATAGACCAAGTAGGCAGGGTGGTGAACAATCCCATCTTGAGCGGTCTCCGAGTAGCGCGTCTGTATCGTATGTTGAAAAGCCATCGTGAGAAAGAGGCTATCAAATCAGACCTTTTTTTGTCCCCACCTCCAGTCGCGGATTTCCGGCATATCTTCACCATGTTTTTGGATGTACTCTTTGTGCTCGACAAGCTTGTCTCTAAGGAATTGCTTGATGTGAGCTGCCTTGGAACCCAAACTGGAGACCTGTTCAATCGCAACGCCTACCAGGTGAAAACGATCGAGATCATTCAATACACACATGTCAAAAGGCGTCGTAGTTGTCCCTTCCTCTTTATAACCGCGTACATGCAGATGCTGATTGGCCCTTCGATAAGTAAGCCTATGGATCAACCAGGGATAGCCGTGGAAAGCAAAGACAATCGGTTTGTCTTTGGTAAAGAGCACATCGTAGTCCTTGTCGCTCAGACCGTGAGAATGCTCGGTTTGTGTTTGTAAACACATGAGGTCAACTACATTGATGACTCTGATTTTCAGATCAGGAGAAAAGGAGCGAAGGATCTCTACGGCAGCCAAAGTCTCAATCGTAGGCACATCACCGGCGCACGCCATAACCAGGTCGGGATCGGCTCCATCATCATTGCTGGCCCATTCCCAGATGCCTAAACCGGCAGTGCAGTGTTTAACAGCAGACTCGATATCAAGCCATTGTGGTTCCGGCTGCTTTCCTGCGACGATCAGATTGATATAATTGTGGCTTCGCAGGCAGTGATCCGTTACGGAGAGAAGAGTATTGGCATCTGGCGGCAGATAAACGCGCACTACGCTCGCTTTTTTGTTAACCACATGATCGATGAAGCCGGGATCTTGATGGCTGAATCCATTGTGATCTTGACGCCACACA
Source organism: Chlamydiota bacterium (assembly GCA_021772165.1). GTDB lineage: Bacteria > Chlamydiota > Chlamydiia > Chlamydiales > SM23-39 > JAKBAE01. The sequence goes on from JAJFMM010000195.1 coordinate 3,103, forward strand.
TGAGAGGTGAGTAGATAGTTTAGCGAAGCTACGGGGCGACGCCAGGGAATTTGGTGGCATACTTTTAGCCACTTAGCATGCTGATTGAACATCGAATCGACAACGTGGATGAAAGCTTCATAACAAGAAAAGAAGCCGTGCCTGCCTGTGAGCAAGTAGCCCTCCAACCAGCCCTGGCATAAGTGCTCGCTCAACACCTCCATCACGCGGCCATCGGGGGCTATGTGATCATCCGTTTTTAAAATCTCGGCAGTAGAGACTCTGTTGGTCACATCGAAGAGAGCCGTCAGTCGGTTCGAAACAGTCTCGTCGGGACCAAAAACGCGGAAGTTCTTCTGCTCTTCATTAGCCTTCATGATGTCGCGAAGGAAGTTGCCCAGGATTCGCGTTGCCTCGCCCAGATTGGCTCCGGGACGCTCGACAGGAACTGCGTAATTGCGAAAATCGGGAAGATTCAGGTCGCGAAGAAGCAATCCTCCATTGGCGTAGGGAGTGGCGCCCATTCGCTTCTCTCCCTTAGGTGCGAGCTCAGCGAGTTCCGGAATCAGTTTCCCCCGCTCATCAAAGAGCTCTTGCGGCTTATAGCTCTTCATCCACTGTTCGAGAATTTGGATATGTTCCGGTTTCTCTTTGAGTTGATCGAGAGGCACTTGGTGGGCGCGGAAAGTCCCTTCAATCTGTAGGCCATCGACGACTTTTGGCCCTGTCCAGCCTTTAGGAGTCCGCAAGATAATCATGGGCCAGCGCGGACGCTCTTTAAAGCCATTTTTACGAGCATCGAGCTGAATGTTTTTGATCTCGGCAAAAACGGTGTCTAAGGTTTGTGCCATGATGGGGTGTAATTTTTCAGGATCATCCCCTTCGACAAAGTAGGGCTTGTAGCCATAGCCGGAAAATAGCTGCTCAAGCTCATCATGTGGGATACGAGCTAAAATTGTGGGCTCAGCAATTTTGTAGCCATTCAAATGCAAAATGGGGAGGACAGCCCCATCGCGAACCGGATTGAGAAACTTATTCGAGTGCCAACTGGTTGCAAGAGCTCCCGTTTCAGCCTCGCCGTCACCAACGACGCAAACGGTGATCAGATCGGGATGGTCGAAGACTGCGCCATAGGCATGAACTAAGGAATAGCCAAGCTCACCGCCCTCATTGATCGACCCAGGTGTTTCTGGGGCTGCGTGGCTCGGAATGCCTCCTGGAAAAGAGAACTGCGTAAAAAGTTTTTTCATCCCCGCCTCATCTTGAGAGATATTGGGGTAAAACTCGCTATACGTTCCTTCCAAATAGGTATTTGCCACTAGACCCGGACCACCGTGCCCCGGTCCTGTCACGTAAACGAGATTCAAGTCTTTCTCTTGAATGATCCTGTTCAGGTGGACATAGATGAAATTCAGACCCGGCGTTGTGCCCCAGTGACCGAGCAGGCGCGGTTTGATGTGATCGATCGTAAGAGGCTCTTTCAGCAGAGGATTGTCATAGAGGTAGATTTGACCGACAGAAAGATAATTGGCCGCATGCCAGTAAGCGTGCATTTTTCTGAGAAGCTCTTGAGATAGTGGCTGAGCCATATTTCTCCTTTTTTCTCGAACCATGAAGTATTTTCTGATATTTGTGAATTATGAATGTATTAGTTTTGAATAGAGGGTCGAGCAGCATAAAATGCTGTTTATACGAACTCACCGAAATGTCTAACCAGTTGATCGATCCAGTATGGAAAGATGAAATGGAATGGGAAAAAGGCTCGGCTAAAGAGAAATTAGAGTCGCTTCTGTCAAAGAAAAAGGTCGATTGTATCGGTCATCGTATTGTGCATGGTGGAAAAAAGTACAAAGAGAGCGTACTGATCGATCAGGCTGTCAAAGAAGAGATCAAGAAACTCGCCGATCTAGCGCCCCTGCATAACTTAGAAGATCTGGAGGGGATCGAAGTCCTGGAACAGCTCTTTCCGGGCACGCCGCAAATCGCCGTTTTTGATACTGCGTTTCATCAAACGCTGCCACTTAGCGCAGCCATTTATCCGGGGCCTTACGCGTGGGTAGAAAAGGGAATTCAAAGATATGGATTTCATGGAATTAGTTTTCAATATTGCACACGAAGAGCGAATCAACTCTTGGAGCAGCCTTGTTCCAAAATGGTGATCTGCCATTTGGGCTCCGGCGCATCACTTTGCGCTGTTAAAGATGGAAAAAGCATCGATACCACAATGGGGTTGACCCCATTGGAGGGGCTGATGATGGATACGCGCTCCGGCAGCGTCGATCCAGGCATTCTTCTCTATTTGCTGAAAACAAAAACGGCAGAAGAGCTGTCTAAAGAGCTTTATGAGAAGTCAGGGTTATTAGGCTTGTCTGGGGTCTCTGGAGATATGCGCGATGTTTTGAAAGAAGCCTCTCGCGGCAATGAGCGAGCCGAACTTGCAATCGATGTCTACGTCCACAGGCTTACCTCGCTGATTGGATCGATGGTGGCCTCGCTATCGGGAATCGATACACTGGTTTTTACGGCGGGAATTGGAGAAAATGCTTCTCTGATCAGAGAGCGGGTTTGTGAACGCCTCTCTTTTTTAGGAATCGAGCTGGCAAAGACGCAACAGGAGATAGCTGAGGATGCGATCCTCTCTTCCTCTAATTCAAAAGTAAAAGTGCTTGTGCTCCATACGCAAGAAGCCTTTGAAATAGCGCGAGAATGCTTCAAATTCTGTTCTGATAACCGCCGATGATCCCTTCTTTCGAAAGAACTACCTGCCAAAGCTGAATATGCCGCGCTCGAAAAGAGCCGGCGCAAGCCAGAAGATAGTACTTCCACATACGATAGAACGATTTAGGATAGCGATCTTGAAGCTTGGGCCAGTTTCGATCGAAATTCTCAAACCAGGCCATTAACGTTTTGTCATAATCGGCGCTGAAGTTATGCCAATCTTCCATAACAAAGAGACCTTCAATGGAAGTGCCGATCTGCGCAATGGAGGGAAGATGACCTCCGCTGAAGATATATTTGTCGATCCAGGGATCGCCGGCTATCTGGTTTTCACTGCTTCCAATGGTATGCAGCATTACTAACCCATCCTCATGCAAACAGTTGTGGACGATCTGCATGAATGTGCGGTAGTTTTTCGAGCCTACATGTTCAAACATACCGATCTCGACAATCCGATCGAACTTCTCCTCAAGGTCTCTATAATCTTGGACGCGAATCTCAACGGGTAGTCCTGCACACATTTTCTTCGCATACTCGGCCTGATTGGCAGAGAGGGTAATCGCAACAACAGACACTCCGTAATTTTCCGCGATAAACTTCGAAAAGCCGCCCCAGCCACAGCCAATATCTAACACCCGCATGCCTGGCTGCAAGCCCAGTTTTTTTGCAATTAGGTCGTATTTAGCGATTTGAGCATCCGCAAGCGTCGTTGCATTTTTCCAGTAGCCGCAGCTATAGGTCATGAGAGGATCGAGCATATTTTCATAGAGATCATTGCCCAATTGATAGTGCTGATCGATCACGTTCTGGCTTAATGTTTTACTTTGACGATTAGAGAGTTTGGCTCTGATCCAGGCCCAAGTCACAGCTAAGGAAGGTTTGAGATGCCGTTCCAGTTTTGTTCTGATCACGCGATAGAAATATTCATCGAGAGACTCTGCATCCCACCAGCCCTCCACATAGGACTCTCCCAGACCTAAAGATTGATCCCTCATGATTCTATCGTAGAACTCATCATTGTGAACTTGCATATCCCAGGAGCGATTGCCATTGACCTGGACATCTGCTACGGAAAGCAGCTCCTCGACCACCCGCTGGGACGGAGTAGCCTCTATGGATACCGTGGTAAAAAGCAGAAAATATAGGAACCATCTCATACTTCTCCATATGAAGAATTCCAGAAGAGGAAGCAAGAGAAATGACTCTTTTTGATGGGTAAGGGAGCTATCTTGATGGCTTATGTCTCTGATCCTTTGTTAATCTGCGATGGGTGGTTAGTTAGTTTTTTATTTTATTATTAGGGATGTTTAAAATCCTTTGTGTTATAATTTTATTAAATTTAATAAAGGGCTTTATTATGATTCCTGCAATAGGACGTACATCCAGTATAGACAGCATCTCTCATCAAGAGGACGGGCGCACCAGCCCTGTACCTCAAAATATCCTTGAATCGATAGGGGCAGGGGTAAGAGGCCTGGATTCCAATCTCTTACGGCAAGTAGTGAGTCTGGAGCGCCCTCAACAGCAGAGTCGCCCATCTTCAATAACAGATGATCCCCGTGAGTTTTTTTCTGTAGCGGACATGCCTGAGATGGCGGATTTCTTTAATGAGACAGATATAAAGCTTATTAAAAATCTTTTTCAAAAAAACTCTATAACAAGTTTTCTCTGTTTTCACGATCTTTTTGGTTTTGAGTTTTTTCAAATTCTAGAGCAGTTACGGCCATTCTTTAAAAAAGGTCAGTTTAATGAGCTGCGTGGAGAGTGGGTTTCTTTATACTCAAAGGGCTACATCGGTCTTCTTCGCAAATCAGCCGGAGCCTCACTCAATGAGAGTGAGATCCCATGTCTTGAGAAACAGGTCTATCAAAATGCATTTAACTCTTTTAAGAGCTATCTTGAGCTTATTCTTAGTGAAAAAAAGGGTAATGCGGAAGTTTTTCAAGATGTTCTTACTCGATGGAGTGAGACTCAGTCAGTTTTTGAGAAATTTTTAAACAACGATGCCACTACTGCACTTCTTAGCGACCATCGCCTGAACATTTTTCCGGGGGCTAAAAACCTGGATGATTACAATCCGGAACAGGCATTTTTCGATTTTAAAAGTTATGTGCAATTGATCAAAGCTTCTTTACCCAGCAAATTTTTTTCCGGTTTCAACGAGCAGTTAGACTCTCTTCAGATTGGATCGGAAGTGTCTGTTTATCAAGAGGTATTGCAAGAAGTTTTGGATGAGATTCCAGCTGTTATGAAAAATGGCCCCTTGCTACTCAATGCGCTCGATTTAGCGCAGAACGGGCATTTGAATTACGCCAGGTGGTGTGAAGTTCATCAAATTCCGAAAAGGGATCAAATTAAACTTTCTCAAGAAGAGTTTATTGAGAATCTGGTTCAGGATCATCTCTTGAATTCTCTGACAGTTTGTTGGGCCATCGATCTGAAAACAATTATGGAAGGATTGATTTTGGTGAGATTTAATTCAGTAAAATCTTCTTTTGCTTATTGTAATAGATCTGCATTGAACCTATGTTCTACTCTCTCTTGGGCCGGCTCTTATAACACAAAGTTAGATGAAGGGTCAGCTCTTAATAGACATCTGCTAGGAATTGAGCTTCATACTCGCCACCTCATTAAAAACAGCTCTATTGCAGAAAATTTCAGGAAGGTAGCTCACCTGCACCAAAGTCCCGGATTTTCTCCTTTTAGTAGTAAGCACTCTCGGATGGAGAGAGAACTTTACGAGGCAATTTACGACTCTTTGGTGCCGGTTATTGATGAGACCCTGCAAATGCTTGGAGAAATTCCTGCATCAGAATGCAAAGGGCACCCCCTCATCGACAAAACGATTTTCTTAAGCCGAATCTTACTGCTCTTTCATGATATCGGCGCGAGCATCGAGAGGCAAGAGCCTTCAGAAGATAATATTCTTCCGCCCTCTTTTTTAGAGTTTCTCTCCTATGAAGAAGGGATGACCGAGTTAGCCTCGGCTCCTCCTGAAGCTCTGTTTTTGCCGGAAGTAGCCGGATTAACGCTAGAAGAAATGGCTGTTTCTGATGTCAGAGCCATTCTAGGAACAAAAAAACGGCGTCATTTAGAGGTGATCTTAAGAAAACTAGGTCTCGAGCCTGTATCTACAAAAGATCGTGGAAAAGGAAGCCATACCGTGTGGAAAGACGAAGATGGAGGCCGAACTACAGTTGTCCCAAGAGGCCATAATGGCGAGATATCAGAGGGAACAAGACGAGCCATCCACGATCAAGTGAACGCGACAAGCGCTGTAACAAAGCCTCGAAAGAACAGAAAAAAGAAGAGGTAGATTCACATGGTTTATCCAGTTGGAAATTCATCCATTTCCGCAGGAGCGCTTCGAGAAGAGGCCCCCCCACTTACTGAAAGTAGACTTCATTCCTTGGTATGGGATGGTAACCAAGAGCAATATTCTACCGAGATAATGCAGCAAATAACCTGCCTGGAGATGCCTCAATTCTCGTCTAGATCTTCTTCTCCTACGAATGATCCTGAAGCATTTTTTGCCTCTTTGGAGATTTCTCAAGAGGTCGTGGATGCCTTTGAAAAGAGCGACATCGAGCATATTAAGTCTCTTTTTCAAAAACATCCTATTTCCAATTGCATCTGTTTTCACGATCTTTTTGGTTTAGAGTTTTTTCAAATCATCGAGAGCTGGAAGCCTCTCCTTAGCGAGGAATCCTTTCAGCAGATACGAGAAGAGTGGGACTCTCTATTTGTCAGTGCCTATCTAGGCCTTCTTCGCGGATATCCCCCTCATCCCGTATCCTCTAAGAAATTGCCCAGAGTGGTTGATAGAGATGCTTATCTAGAAGGACTGAACCACTTTTTTTATAACACTCTAGAGAAAGTTATGGACGCGGGATTGAACGCTGAAGATTCAATTCAGCGCGTTTTGAGTCCTTGGGTGAAGACAAAAACAGTGTTTGAGAAATTTCTAAGGCAAGATAGCTATCGTGAGCTTTTGATGAGTATTCGCCTGATAAGATGTCCTTCTGTCTTAGAGATAGTGAGTGATAATCTCAAAGAAGCTTTAGACAATTTCAAGAGTTACGCAGCGTTGATGAGAGCTTCTTTTCCCAGAGAATTATCCGGCACCTTGTTTGAGAATATCGCCTCTTTTCAGTTCGGCGCTGATGTGACTCTCTATCAAGATCTTTTGCAAGAGGTCTTGAGCGCGAGATCCCACATACAGTTGCAAGCGGCTCTAGGAAGTGAGAAGCAGAAACTGATGGAGATTGAACATCTGCCAAGAGATCGAAATAGACTTCTTCAAGAAGAATTGTTGAGTCGAAAACAGCTTCAAGCTGCTCTGCTGATCTGCTGGTTTGATGACTTAAAAGCGATCATCGAACACTTGATTATGGCAAAGAAACCCTCGCTTCTCACAGCAATTACTTATGCTAATAGAGGGTCCGTGACTTTGTGCAAGGTTCTCAATTGCTCTAGATCTTATCAAGAGGGCTTAGAACCTGCCTCCCAGCTCGACAAAGCTTTGAGCGAAATCACCTCTCAATGCAATCGGCAGATTTTGGAAAGCGACCTTCTGAAGTATAATTATGAAGTAGCCGACCTGCATGCATCTCCCACGTTTTCTTCCTTGAGCCGTATTTCTTATGAGCAAGAGAGAGAGAGTTATCTAAACGTGTACACGTTTATCCAGCAGATCGTTACCGCTGCTTTAAAAAAACTCTCTGAGATTCCTGTATCAGAATGCAGGGGACAACCTCTGCTCGATAAAACGATCTTTTTAAGCAGGCTCCTGGTTCTCCTCCACGATATTGGAGTGGGCATCGGAGAAGTAGAGGCAACAGAAGAGAATATTCTTCCTCAGGCCTTTTTAGATTTTCTCTCCCGTGAAAACGCTGAAGAAGAGCTCATAATAGCCGAACCTGCTCCCGCAGAGTCTCTGCAAGAGACGCCTGTTTCGATCTTTTTGGAGGCTAGTGAGATTCTGGGAGCGAGAAAACGACGACATCTGGAGCGAGTTTTACAAAAACTCGGCCTCGAGCCAGTTAGGCAGAAAGGAAGTCATATCGTCTATCAATATGAAGATGGAAATACGGCTGCCACTGTCCCTGCCCACAAAGAGATCGCTAGCGGAACGCTGCGATCTATCCGCGATCAGGTAGAGAGTTGGCAGCAGAAAAGAAGCGAAAACTCTTTAAGATAGTCGATACGGGCTACTTGGTTATCGTATCAATTTCTTATAAATGCTTTTTCTAATCTTTCAGCCCATTCAGCGTGGATTCCCAATCCCTCATGAATGGCTGTGCAATCCGTTGGGCTTTTTTCAGGTAGAATGAGAGCTTGAGCTAAGCTTTTCGCATCGGTGGCAACGGAGCAGAGCCAATTTCATGACTTTTGCAGCAGTGGAGGAATAGCCTCCCGGCACGTACGATTCTGGGTTGTCGTAATAGGCCAATCGCTTTGCTTTAGGAGCATGGTTAGCAAGAGCTTTTTGCAAGGTAATGTCAAAAGTATGCCCGACATCCATGATGACAACAGAGGCCTGGGAGCAGCTCTAGGCGACCTCGACCGCGTCCTTTTCTTCAGTAGAAAAAGGAATGAAGAGTTTAGAGATCGGGTGATTAATTGTTTAGAAATCTTTACAGCTGCTTTGTGTGATTTCAGACGATTAATTACGGAAACTCGTCAAAGGCTCCCTCTTCTAAAGGAGCAAGATGAAGAAATAGAATTAACCTTCGGTGGATAGTAAAAACTTTAGTTACGCATGTCTGCAGTTTGTTTATTGTATTATTTGTGATACAATTCTAGTTAAATTTAATTAAATAGGTGTTTATATGATTTCTTGTACTGGAAAAGAGCTTTCAACTGCGTATGTTCTTCATGAAGAGAGGGATCTTCCCTATGATCCTATTCGAGAAGCTATGTGGGGTGGGCTGGAGACCTTGGGCATGGAGCCTTCTCTTGCTCGGCAAGCAGTCAACTTAGAGCGTGCCCAGTTAATCCCCGACCGCACCTCTAATTCGGACGATCCCCAGGAATATTTTTCTATTGCGGGAGTTCTCATTGGAAAAGGTTTGTTTGATAAGACTGATATTCAGTTCATTAGAGAACTTTTTCAAAAACATCCTATTACAAAAGCCATCTGTTTTCACGATCTTTTGGGTTTAGAAATTTTTCAAAGTCTTCAGGAGATGAAGCCCTATCTGAAAAAAGGGGAGCATAAAGAGCTGCTAAAGGAATTTGGCTATCTATACTTTGAGGGTTACATGCACCTTATGCGCAATGGCGATGAGATGAAAGATTACGGTCCTCCCGATGGTGAGAGTGTATTTTTTTCGAAAGAGCGCTATCAAGAGCTACTCGATCAATTTATCAGTCGTATAGAGGGGGAACTCCCGATCAGTGGAAAAAGGGAAGTTCAAAAAATTCGAGAAGCTCAAGTTCTACTGAATAAATTTTTAAGCAGCGAACAAGCTGCAGAGCTTCTTAGCAGCACGCCTTTGTCAAAATGGCCAGATACTATTTCTACGGAGTCTTTTGAGCTCGAAGAGATTTTTGATAATTTTAAGAATTACCTAGAGTTGATCAAAATCTGTATACCAGGAAAACTTTTCGAGAGTCTATCCAAGCAGCTTCTCTTTCTTCGAGCCGGAGATGAAATAGTCGTTTATCAAGATCTTTTGCAACAGATTCAAGAGAAGAGCGTAGATCTTTACAAAGATCAGAATCAAATACAAAGTGAGCTTGGATCTATTCTAGTGGGCACGTTGACCTATTTTCAATGGTGTAAAACCCATGCAATTCCAAAAAGGGATCAAAAGAACTTGTCGCCAAGAGAGATACAAGAGGTCTTTTTTCGACGATCGCTTGAGAGCTCGATGAGACTGAACTGGCTTGAAGACGTGAAAACGGTTCTTGAAAACTTGGTTTTTGTGGAGTCTCCTTCGTTTGATTCTTACCATGCATATTGTAATAGAGCCAGAGTGAACTTGGGGCTGACCTTGGAGTGGGTCAGTTCATACAATGCAAGATTGGAACCTGATTCTCCTCTAATGGAACTTGCCTCTCATTGCCAGGAACTCATCATTAACAGCCCTGTATTAGACCTTTCCAAAGAACTATTTAGAAAGAAGGAAGAGTGTATTTTTTCTCATATGTCCCTAGAAAATGATGTGAGAATGAGAGAGTTGCATGAACAGATTTACCTCTCTTTGGCGCCAACAATCGAGGCTGCCGAGCAGATGCTGAGTGAATTTTCTGTTGAGGAAACACGAGATCCCTTCTTGATAGATAAAATGACCTTTTTAAGTAGAATTTTGGTGCTTCACCACGATCTGGGTGTGACCATAGGAAAAGAAGAAAATCCTACAGAAGAGACGCTTCTACCCGCTTTCTTTTTAGAGTTTCTGTTTCCTCTGGAAAAGAAGGGGAGCGTTGAGTTGGCTCCAGCTCCTCCGGAAGAGCTCTATCTTCCGGCACCCTCATCTATTTTGCCTGCAGCATCTCTCTCAGAGAGAGCAGTTGCAGACGTCTCGGATGCCAGCGCTCTTTTTGATTCTGGAAAACTACGACATGTGGAGTGCGTTTTGAAATCACTTGGTCTAGCTCCGGTAAAAAAGAGAGGAAAGGGGAGTCACGCAGTATGGAAAGCTGCAGATGGAAGATCCGCGGTTGTCCCTAGAGGTCATGGTGGAGAGATCCCTAAGGGGACTCTGCGATCCATCGAGAATCAGATGAACCAGAGTAAACCTGCCGCAGTGGCTAGAAGAAAGAAGAAAAGATAACTGGCCACTCCTTACATGGGATTTCAAAACTCAGGGACAAGTTCCTACCGTAAAAGGAGATCCCATGAAAGGAGTGACGGCGCCCGTGTTGCCGGAGGCGTCGAGCGTAAAGTCGGCAGCCATACCGCCTCCAGTAATCCCATTCAAGAGGGTAAACCCTGAATCGCTATTGCAATTTTGCAGCCTCCAGCAATAATGGCCGACCCCTCCGCCAAAATCAATACTACCTCCCAAAATGCCCCCTTGTCCGCTAGAGCCGGTTCCACAGTTGACGGTCGTATTGGATTGGCAGTCGGCGAAGAGAGAGTCTGAACTAATCAAAGCGATAGCGATCCCTGCTGTAAAGGGGGTTGGCCCCGATGCCGGTGCGTTACCACAGTCTGTGAGCATATTGTTGGAAACCGTTACCGCTTTAGAGGTGCCGGATCCCGACTGTTGAGGGACGACGATTCCGAATTGGCTGCCTATTCCCCCTGCTTCTGTCAATACAGTATTGCCTGTAATAGCAACCGTCTGCGTCGAGCCTCCCAAATTAGTGATGATCCCGAAAGCCGCTCCCGTTGTCGAGCCAATCGAAATGTCATTGTCCGAAATGGTGCATGTTAGGCTGCTTGCAAAGAAATTCACGCCAATGGACTGCCCTTCATGGTTGGCCACTGTGTTGCTGGAGATAGTTGTATCCATTGTAGACGTGTCATTTATATTCACGCTAATTCCGGTCGTAGTGCCCGTCACCGTATTGTTTGAAATCAGAGAAGTTGCGGCGGCAGTGTTGCTGGCATTGACTGAGATACCGTTCGAGTTGTAGTTGGAGCAGCTGTTTCCAGTAATCGTTGTTCCCAAGGTGCCCGTATTGCTCCCCGAGGCCTGAATGGCATTTGTCGAGGTGCCAGTGCAAGTATTGTCCGAAACAGTGCCGGTCAGAGTGCCATTATTGGAGACGCTGAGGGAGATCAAAGATTGCGTTGTAACCGTATCGGATGTGAGCTGATTATTCGAGATAGTCGTTGTAATGCTGGGAGCTGTCGAGCCCCTGGCGGTGACGTTGATTTCAGCACTGGAGTGATTTTTGCAGATGTTATTGTCGATCAAGAGAGAGGTAACGGTGGCCCCATCGTCGGCATCGAGCTGGAGCCCTTGAGGTGCAGATCCATCATCGGGGCCGATAGCGGTATTACCGGAAATAATCGCGCTGGTCAGTGTTGAGGTGCCTCGTGGGTCGACGTAGATATCTGCCTGCGTAAAACCGCCGGTGCAGGTGTTATTCTGAATATCGACGGACCACATCAAAGATGAGGTATTGCCTGAATCGAGGGCTATTCCCTTAGCGCTGGTTCCGGCGATACCTACGATTGTATTTCCTGTGAGAGTCGATGAGCCGGCAGAACCATTGAAGTTACTTGAAATCGAGACTCCGCTGTGGTTTTGCAGGGTATTGTTTGTCGCCGTGTAGATTAAAGAGGAGGTATCGTTCGAGTTGGTGCCGATAGCGGTTGTGTTTACGATTCCTGTTGCGGCAGTTATCTGGTTTGAAGAGAGAGTTGCTGTTAGAGAAGAGGTATTGTTCGCAGAAAGTGTGATACCCGTATTGTGCATGTCCGTAATAGTATTCCCGGATGCCGTTGCCATGAGAGCGCCTCCACTGCTCGAGTTGAGCTGAATTCCGTTGCCTCCGGTCACTTGGCCGGTTAACTGATTATCGGAAATCGTCAGGGTGGAAGAGGTCATGGTTCCCCTGGAAGAGAAAGCCATTTCAGAGCCGGTGTGATTTTTACTGATGTTATTGGAGACAAGAGCTGAGCTGATAGTCGCCGTGTCATCTGCATCGATTTGAATTCCAAAGGGACTTGAGCTGCTGTCACCGAGGGTGGTGTTGCCGGTAACTATTGCTGCCAGCGTCGAAGAGCCTCGCGGATCGAGATAGATATCGGCTTGGGTAAAGCCGCCGGAGCAGGTGTTGTTCAGTATAGAAGCCGTCCAGTTTGAGGTAGCGGTATTTGCCGTATCTATCGCAATTGCCTTCAAGCTGGTTCCGGAGATGCCCTGGATTGTGTTGCCGGAAGCTGTGATGGAAGAAGCGCTTGTTGTATCGACTGTCATATTCAGGCTGTTGCTTTCATGATTGAGCAGCATGTTGTCTGTGATCGATGTTGTTGAGGAGGTTCCTCCCGGATTGAGCTGAATTGCGATAGTATTGGCGACGCCTGAGGGAGCTGTTATCGTGTTATTTGAGATCGTTGGATTCAGGATTGAGCTGCCTGATGAAGCGAGGCTGATCGAGGTGTTTGTATGCTCAGAAAAGGTGCTGTCTGAAATAGAGATGGTAAAATCTGATGATCCGGATGAATTGGTAGTAACTCCATAGGTGTTTGGAGCCGCTGCCATTGCCGCAAAAGTATTGCTGGGCATTGTCAGGGAACTTGTCCCGGAGGTCGCTATGAACCGGACTGCCTGGTCGGTGTACTCGCTAAAACTGCTGTTGGAGATAGTGACGCTGCCTGTAACTTCGTTTAGACTAACCGGCAGAGTACTGGCATCCATTTGGCAAGCAAGGATCTGCAGGTCGGTAATAGATGTACCATCAATCCCGGTAGTAGATGATCCTACATGGATGCCGGAGACGATGTTGTTGTTCGCCAGCGTTACGACAGTGCCGCCTGCATTGGTGATGAGAGGTGATGTCGTTGACTGTGCCGGAATGACAATCGGTCCCAAGGATGTAGATAAATTAACGGCAGTACTCGATCCGAGGAGCATCTGGTTGTCCTGCATTACAATACCGGCAGCCATTCCCATATTGGTTCCGTCGCCGGGAAAGACATAGATGAGATCGTTAGGCCCTGATGCCATTTGAGCTGCAAGAAGAGTTGAGTAAGGACTTTCAAAAGTACCATCCGAGCTGCTTGTATTGTCTACAAACAAGACCAGATAGGGCGTACCTGTAGCTGGATTGATGGCTACCGTTACAGAGCCTTCGGTTGCCGATGCCAGAACTTCCTCATGCCGATCGACCACGACGATTTCACTGCGTTCAGCTCCTCGAGCCAGGTTGTAATCATAGAAAGAGGGGACGGAGCACTTTGGTAAGGAGCAGGTTTTTTGAAAACTCTTGGGACCGAGAGGAATGGAAAAGCCGGCCGCGCCCTGAATTCTTCCATGAAACAGATTGTCGTAACTTCCAATGAGACCCAGAGAGAAAAAATTTCCGACGCGAACAGAGATGCTGCCCTGACCGCCGACAGCATACTTTTTATAATAACCGTCGAAGTAGTAGGGGCCGGCTGCCACATCAATCGACAAGATTCTTTTTTCGACGACGCGAAAGGCTGCGCTTGCGTTGAGGCCTTTAAAGGCGAACTCTCTTTTTGCAGTCAGTGCTTCCGTTCCCGAGAGCTGTAAAAAGATCTGATTGCCCTGGAAATAAGAAAAATCGGGGCCTGCGCTTGTACCTGTGATTCCCGAGTCGAAAAAAGGCGTCTGTTTTTTCCCGACAGGCAGATAGCCATTGACGTTGAGTCTCCAAAATGAGCCGATCGCCTCAAAGCCTGCACCGATCTGATTGTAGTGAAGCTCTTTTGTATTGCGATAATCGTAGTAAGCGTTAGCGCCCCAAGAGACGGAGCTGACGTAGCGCACTCCCACCCCCGCATTAGCAGCTAAATAGCCATTATTGAAAGCGTGGCCGCGCAGATCTACATAGGGATTCCATTCATTGAAACATCTCGGAGGAGCCAAAAAGGTCTCAAAAGTTGTATAGCCCCGATTGTAACCGATACCGGCGCCTTGAATGTATCTCGCGGTGACAGTGCAGGCCTGCGAGCCGGAATCGCAGTTTTCGGCAACTTTTGAAGGCTGATTGAGATCTTGAGGTGGCTTTTCCTCTGCCTGCAGCAGAGAAGAGACTCCCAAAAAAGCAATAAGCCAATTTTTCATAAATGTGACCGAATGTAGGTTCATAACGTAGCCGATACAAGAGAGCTGTGTAAAGACTTTTTTGATTGAGAGAGATGTTGTTCGATTGTTTTGATATGTAGAGCGGTTATTTGTCTTAAAGTCCTTTTTGGAATATAATTTCCCCATGTCTAGCTTAAAAACGAATTATTTAGAATCTCCTGTAGGAAGAACTCTTTTTTTTAAGTCCCTGCCGATGTTCCTGGGGATTTTTGCAAGTATTGCCTATAACCTTGTCGATACATTTTTTGTAGCGAGGCTAGGAACGCAAGAGCTTGCAGCTATGAGTTTTGGTTTTCCTGTTGTGATGATCATTCTCAATATCATGATAGGAGTCTCTACGGCGGTCAATTCGTTTGTTTCGAGATCCCTTGGAGAAAAGCAGGAAGGGCGCGCCAAAGAAGAAGCAAAAAAAGGGCTCCAGCTCACTATCTTTCTCTCATTTTTGATCACGATCAGCGGACTCTTCACAATGGATCCACTATTTAGGATGCTTGGAGCGAATCTGGAGCTGATGCCTCATGTGCGAGAGTACATGACTGCTTGGTATGCCGGATCGATCTTCATGAGCTTGTCAATAGTCGGGAGCTCAATTTTCAGGGCAAAGGGAAATGTCTTTTATCCTAGCTTTATCCTCGTCTTAGGCGCGGTGATCAACGCCATCTTGGATCCGATCTTGATTTTTGGGTGGGGACCCATCCCATCACTTGGCATCCGAGGAGCCGCTCTCACCACTGTTTTTGGTAATGCCGTGAGCTGTTATCTGATCTTTTCAAAATTACATCGGGAAGAGGGGATTGGCCTTTCGTCCATTTTCAAAACCGTTGATATACCTCTTGTTAGAAAAATCATGATGCTTGCCATACCCACCGCTTTAGCTAGTAGCTTGGCCCCGGTTAGCACGGCATTTACCAATTGGATGCTTGTGGCTTATGGGAATGCGGCAGTAGCGGCTAATTCGATCGCCATGCGGATTGAGACAGTACCCTTCATTGCCATTTTTGCTTTAGGATCTGTTTTAGCCCCATTCATTGGACAGAACTGGGGAGCAAAAAACAGCGACCGGATAAGAGAGGGATTGAAAAAATCCTTTCTCTTTTCCTACGGATTGGGCGCCGTGTGTGCAGGCTTTCTCTTGATCTACAGACAGTCGGTATCCGCTTTCTTTGACAATAGCCCTCAAGTCGTGGCGCTCACCTCGCTCTACTTTTCACTCATCCCCATCACCTACGGTGTATTGGGCACTGTTTTTCTAACAACCTATGCGATGAATGCGATTGGCAAACCCATTTCAGGCAATCTCCTATCGGCATCGCGGCTGGTTCTTCTCTATATACCCATGGGCTACGTGTTCAATATCTACTTTAACGTAGAGGGGATCTTCATAGCTCGGCTGATTGCCAATTCGATTGTAGGGATAGCTGCTACGGTTTTGATCTATCGAGCGTTTTTTAAGGAAAGAGCGCTAGAGGCGCAATACGATTGAGAGACTCCTCCGCCTTTTCAGGCGGGGGAGATATCCAGGCCTTCAATTAGAAACCGGCGCCGACTGAGATTTCCGCGATCGGTCCCATGGTCTTGCCTTCTTTATAGACAGGAACGGCTGGCATGGAAACAGTGAGCTCGGTAAATCCCAGGGCAGTGGACTTGTGGAGAAACTCATAGCCAACCGTTGCGCTTGGAATCAGCCCAACGAACTCGTTACCTTTCCTGTTATGAACTCCTCCCCACGCCATGCCTCCGCCGCCATAGAAGCTCTCTTCTTTGTCTGGAGTGAAGTAGCGAAGATAAGAGGCTTTAGGAAGAGTCCAGAAGGCTTTTCTGAAGCGATCGCTCCCATTTCCAGACATAGAGATATCCAAAGCACCGTCTCCGGTCAAACGGCGGTATCCGAACCCGAGGCCAGGAGTGACTGCATTCGTATGAGTCATATCAGTATCTGATGTGAGGAAGCGCACGTAGAGGTATCCTTCTTTCGGGTCGAGGACTTTCGAACCTACTGCCGCCGCTGCCGCAGTCGGGGCGGGCATCAGAAGGTCTCCGGCGAAAGCAGAAAGAGATGCTAGCGTTAGAAATGTTGCGAGTTTAGTTTTCATGTGTTTCTCCTATTTGGATAGGCGATAAATTATAATGTCGTGGGTGATATGCTGTAAATGCTACAATTTTTTTCACTTAGTATTAAAATTATAAGTGAATACATGTGGGAATGGTCGTTTTGTAATATACGAAAGCCTGAGAGGATAGCGGGACAGATTCTAAGTGACTGTTCTTTAGTAGATATTTGCTTTAATGGGATGTCCTTTAAATTAAATAAATGTATTGGTTGTATTATTGATAGTAAATGAGGTTGAACTATGGTTACAGGAATAACATCAATATCCCAGAATATTCACACAGACATCGCTGAAATCGACAATTTACTGGATGCCACTAAGAAAAAGGATGCTGCAAACACGATAGAAAAGCTGAAAGAGCTTCTGATCGAGTATATTGAAGCCAATATGAGAGGGGCTGATGCGGCAGATAAGAAGGCGATTGTAGATCAAATCGCAGGTGTGCTCGACAAGTTTGGCCACGATATGGACAAAGCGAACAAACTGGTGGAAACGTTAAAAGCGGTTGATAGCGACCCAAAAGAGCAGACAGCAGCCGAATTAAACCACCTACAGGACTTGATCGAAAGTTTAAAGAAGGATGTGCTTTCAGGGGAAATGAACGGCTTTTAGAGTCCGCCTACGAAGTCGGATTCGACATCGTTTCTTACCTAGTACCCAACCTTAAAACTTTTCATGAGTTAGGTACTAGTCTTCGGAGTGGGCCACCCAATAGAATCGTGCATCAATGGCATCGCCATCTTCAGGTTTTTCTTCGAAACATTTGATTCTGATGCTCATGGCCGGTCTAACGATCGTACCGGAGTGGGTAGAAGTTGATTGAGTGCTATTTAGTTGGTCAGAATTCTCCTTAGAATTCAGAGAAGCTGATGTGTTGGTGTAGGTATTGGAATAGCTCTGGTTAGTGGTCTGATCGATGGAAGAGAGGATGGAGAAATATCTGTAGCCATGCTTAAGAGTCAGTTCAGAGGCGCGCAAGAGTACGTACTTCATCGTGTCTTCATGCGAAGTGTATCGATTTCCTGAAAAGGTCACGATGAATGCATTTGGATTAGTCATGATTTCGGAATAGCCGCCTGTAATCCCTCGACTGTGATAACTGGTTGCGCAGCTTCCTAGAAAAAGGGAGAAAAGTGCTACGGGCAAAATTTTTGATTTCATCTTCTGAGCTCCTACATTTCTCTTAAATTAGAATCCGGCTCCAACCGAGATTTCGGCGATGGGTCCCATGGACTTGCCTGATATATAGACTGGGACGGCTGGCTGGGAAACTGTGAGCTCTGTAAATCCCAGGGAAGCCGCATTGAGGATAAACTCATAGCCAACAGTTGCGCTTGGAATCAGCCCGATGAACGCTTTATCATTCCTGTTATGAACCCCTCCCCAAGCAATTCCTCCACCGGCATAGAAGCTCTCTTTTTTGTCCGGAGTGAGGTAGTAAAGATAGGAAGCCTTGGGAAGAGTCCAGAAGGTTTTTGTAAAGCTATGCATCCCATTTGCTGAAATAGAGATATCCATTGCTCCATTGCCGAGCATGTAGCGGTATCCGACCCCGAGGCCAGGAGTAACTACATTGGTATGGGTTATATCGGTATCTGAAGTGAGGAACCGCACATAGAGGTACCCTTCCTTCTGAATAGCCTCTTCTTTTGGAGTCTTGAATTGCGAGCTTACTGAAAGTGCTGTCGCAGCCGTTGAAATATCCTTAGGATCTGAGGGTAGTTCGGCAGAAAAACCAGATAGAGATGCTAGTGTGAGAAATGTTGCGATTTTAGTTTTCATGGTTTTCTCCTATTTGGATAGGGGAAGAATTATAATAGGAGGGGATGAATTTGTAAATATTACAATTTTTTCACTTAGTATTAAATATATTTATTATGACGTATGTGAACGTCTGGATTCAGACAGGTCATTAGATTTGAGCTCCGGTGTTATAGTATTCTTGATCTTCTCGATAGCCGCCACGTCCTAATCCTATTTTTCGATAATCATCGACAAACTCAATGGATCGAATCCATTTCACCATCTTAAAACCTAGTTTTGTTTCTATTCGCAGACGAAGAGGCGCCCCATGAGCGGTCGGAAGAGGCTGGCCATTCATCTCATAAGCGAGAAGGGTCTGCGGATAAAGAGCTTCTTCTAGTGTCAAATGTCCGTAGTATTCGACCTCCTCTTTAGAATCACCCACTTCTTGATCATTCATCTGGTAGGAATGAAAAATGACAAAGCGCGCCTCTGCATGAGGCATGCTCAAACGGATGACTTCGCTAAGAAGGACACCGCTCCATTCGGCAATACCGGACCATCCCTGGATACAGTTGTGTTTGACAATTTGAGAGCTTTTGGGAAGCTTTTTTAAATCACTTAAGCTGAGAAAACAAGGGTTTTTGATAAGACCTTTGATCTCCAGGCGATAGTCTGCAAAATCGTTTTGAGCGAGAGTCTGCCACTCTTCTGTTTTGGGCAAATGACCATTGACCCAATGATAGGGCGATATATCCTTCTTCGTATAGTGCTGATGAGATTTAAGACGGGAAAAAAAGAACCGCATGAGCATTTGTGCCCATGCACCGATTGAGGATTGCACCTGGCGGGGACGTTTTCTTGACCAGAGAGTCACTGCGACATGAATTGCAAGAACAGTGCTAATTCCGATTACCGCAAGCGAGACAGCAAGCGTTTTATTACCCGTTAACTCACCGAGGGCGATGTGAACCATATTCTTGGGAAATCCTGTCAGGAAAACCAGAGTTACATGAATAAGAAAAAACCCGGAATAGATTACTACCAGGATAAAATGGATGCTGCGCGCTTTTTGCTTACCGCCAAAGATTTTCCCATACCAAGGAAATCTACCTATCATCGCAGGCGACATGGCGATCCCGGTCATAATGGTCAGGGGAGCGCAAACAAAGACGATGAAAGCATAAGTCAATTGCTGCAGAGGATCATAGGGAGTGAAGTTGGCGGCAGGTGGCAAATGGAAAGTCGCATAAGTGATGAAGGACTCCCAGGCTCTTGGAAAAATATCCCACGAGGTGGGAATGAGACAACGCCAACGCCCCGTGGTAAAAAGGAGGATGACATAGATAAAACCGTTAAGCATCCAGAGAGAGGCAGTAAAGAAGTGCCAATGGCGTCCTAATCCTAAGTTATGCCTTCCTCCGGGCAAACCAACCCAAGGCGAAATAGAGACTGCATCGTCTAAAGAAGTATAATAGCGGTCGGTAGGGACCTTTACCTTGGTAAATCTGATCCATTCACTCCCTCGTGTACAGTGATCATTCCAATAGAGGCGTGGATGGTCTGAAAGAATTTGCAATCCGCTTCGCACAAGAAGTGAGATGAAAAGGAAGTTGAAGAAATGGTTGATGGACAGCCAGTGGGTAAACCACAAACTGGTTGGTTCAGGATCCATGTTTAGCCCATTGTTTTATAGGAAGGATTCTCAGAAGAAAAAAGAATACATAACCCACTCCCAAAGGCCGAAGAATTCCCCAGATGAGAGCATTGGACACGCCTTCTGAAAAGTAGAAAAAAAATGCGGTGAGCAGAAGAGAAAAGAGAAACAGAGGTTTGCATAGATCTCTCAATGCTTGTTGAAGGGGATGTCGATCTGCTTTCGGGGCACTTTGAGATGTCGCAATGTTTGATACTCGTTGTAGATATTGCTCCAGCCAGCGAGTAGGTAAAAGCGGCGTAGCGACAATGATCAAAGAAGCGAGAGTTATTTTAAAAAGAACCAAACCCCAAAAGAGTCCTACGGCCCAGGAAAAACTCTCAATCACCTCAAAGAAAGAAGATCCAAAAAACAGACGATACAAAAGCAAAGGTTGGCAAAACCCCCAGAGAGAAGAAAGGATTCCTCCGATGAGCCGGCCCCACAAGGTATTACCAAAACAGAGAATACCTAGATTATAGAGCAAGCCCTGCATGCAGATCGCCAGCATAGGCGTTAATTTCTTGCCGATCGGCGCCAGGCATTTAACGAGAGAGGCTTTTACGGAGATGAAAAAAGGCGTCCAACTTCTATCTTCTGAAGAGGCTTGAGAAAGAGAACAAGTTAAGAGAAATATTTGATTGAGCGAAAGAAACATCCCCGAGAAAGGAATAAAAAAGGCATGAAGAAGGCTGCCTATTCCGATCTCAGCTAATCCTAACGCAGTTCCATACACATCCTCATTAGATTTTTCCCTTTCAAGATCAGAGGTTGCAACTTGAACAGCCATAGCCTTGTTTTTTAGGTGAAAGAAAATTTAAAGACAAGTGCTGGTTGTGTTCCATGGAACTAAAAAGGCACTTAGGGAAGAGCCCTTAAGTGCCTGTATGCTAGATTCGAAAAGAATGTTAACAGCCAAGGATTAAAAGATTAGACCTGTCTTAAATGTCGTAATTTTTTGAGGCTTAGTATTCATCAATGAGCTAGATTGATTTTTTTCTTTTATCACCTGATATTTCATACAAAGTTAGGAGGTATTATATCTCCTATACGAGTTTTGGTTGGGATCTCGAGAACAACAAGGCCCAGGTCGATGGGATGACCAAATTCGTTTAATTGACTTGTAGTAGATTTAGTATCCGACTTTGTAATAGCATCTAGAGGTTGTAATATTCTGCCATGTAAAGGGCCAGATACTTGAAGCGGTTTTTGTGCAGCCGCATCAACCTTTCCCGCTAGGAAAGCATCCGCAATGCTATTGTTGCCTGGCTGTGCATGTGTTTCTGCGTTTCCG
>JAJFMM010000196.1 GCA_021772165.1 Chlamydiota bacterium
CCTCGCTGTCTTAGCTGCGCTCATCCGCTCAGGGATCATAGCTTGCTTGCTGGAGCTGTTGAATGCGATTCAAGTATTCAGCGATGTACTCTCTTATATTCGTCTCTACGCACTAGGCCTTGCCGGAATGATCGTCGCACAGACCTTCAACGGCCTGGGATCGAAATCCCAAATTGTCTTGGGCGTCATCATTGTTCTTGCCGGCCATACGGTGAATATCAGCCTTTCTGTTATGTCGGGCGTCATTCACGGCCTGCGTCTCAACTTCCTCGAATGGTACCGCTACTGTTTCGAAGGAGGAGGGAAACTATTCAACCCCTTACGGCTGAGAAAGCCAAAGCATTAAAATTGGAGTATCTCTATGGATTATAACATGATTGGACCGGGTATCGCACTCGGCATGGGCTGTATCGGCAGCTCAATTGGCTGCGGAATTGCAGGGATGGCTTCTCACGGCGTGATGAGCCGCATCGAAGAAGGTCACGGAAAATTGATCGCGATATCGGCGATCCCGGCCTCACAGTCGATCTACGGCTTTCTACTGATGATCTTCATGAGCGAGAATATCAAAGCGGGCACACTCTTGCCCCTCGATGCGATCGGTATCGCCTTTTTCGTAGGGCTAGCGATTATGTTCTCCTCGATTTTTCAAGGACGATGTGCAGCGACAGCTATTCAAGCAACAGGTAAGAACCCAGCACTCTACGGCATGACCTTGGCCGCGTTGGGAATTGTCGAGTCCTTTGCGCTCTTCGCGTTTGTCTTCGCAATGCTCATTATTTAATTCATTCTGTTTGGAATCCGCAACTCTGCGGATTCCAATTTCTATTTTTTAACAAAAATATCTTTCATATATTTTCTTGTCTGTTCGATAGTACTCCTGTTTTTGTAATAAAACGAGGCTGCTTTGTTTAGTATAGAAGAGATTAGAAGTCATAAAAAGAAGATCGCTCAAGAAATAGTAGATTGTGAGGATAGAGGCGATCAATATCCGGCAGAGCGGATGGCGCAAGCTCTAGCCTGCGAAGATACAGACCTGATTCCAAAAGTACCCGACGCCGGTAAAATTTTTGAAGATGCAGAAGAGCCCTATCAACTGATGCATAACGGCATGAAGCTGACAAGAGGTGTGTACGGCGGGAAGATGATGGAGGATATGATCCGCGGCTTTCGCGGCCATCATGAGCCACAGGAAGAGAGAGTCTTTTATGAAGTGCTAAAATGCATGCCGCCAGGAGCCGTTATGATTGAACTGGGGAGTTTTTGGGCTTACTACTCACTCTGGTTTGCCCAAGCGGTGCCACAAGCAAAAAACTATCTGGTGGAGCCGAGCAAAGAGAGACTTGCACTATCGCGGAAGCATTTTCTACTCAACAAGAAAGAGGGCGTCTTTGTGCATGCAGGCATTGGAAAACCCAACGGTGTCGTTATCAACAAGGACATGCTGGGTGCACTCGATCTGGGCATTGACGAATTATTAGAGATCATCAAAGTCGATCAGGTGAATCTGCTGCATGCAGATATCCAATCCTCAGAGTGCGCCATGTTAATAAGTGCAATAAAGTCGGTAGCCCACGGCAAGATAGACTACTTTTTCATCTCCACGCATTGCGACACCCACCTGCCATGTCTTGCTATTCTCAAAGCCTATGACTACAGCATCATTGCAGAACATACCATCGAAGAAGGATACATGCCGGACGGGCTCATCGTTGCCAAACGAAAAGGAGCTTTTGGCCCCAATCATGTAGAGATCAGCAAAGTACCCAAGGGACATGCGATTTGGAATGAGCAATTCCAAACAGAACATAAATAAAAAGAGGTCATTGTGATTGATTT
This sequence comes from Chlamydiota bacterium, assembly GCA_021772165.1. GTDB lineage: Bacteria > Chlamydiota > Chlamydiia > Chlamydiales > SM23-39 > JAKBAE01. Next base: position 1,840 of record JAJFMM010000196.1, read on the forward strand.
AGAAGAGATTAGAAACCATAAAAAAAAGATCTCACAAGAAATATTAGATTATGAAGAGAGAGGAGATCTATATCCGGCAGAACAGATGGTGCAAGCGTTAGCCTGCGAAGATACAGACCTGATTCCTAAAGTACCCGACGCCGGGAAAGTTTTTGAGGATGCAGAAGAGCCCTATCAACTGATGCACAATGGCGTCAAAATACTCAAAGATGCGTATTCGGGAAAGTACATGACCGATCTGATTCGTGGATTTCGCGGGCATCATGAGCCCCAAGAAGAGAAAGTGTTTCATGAGGTGTTAAAATTCATGCCTCCAGGAGCCGTCATGATTGAACTTGGGAGCTATTGGGCCTACTATTCACTCTGGTTTGCGAAACAAGTAGCTCAAGCAAAGAATTATCTGATTGAACCGAGCAAAACCCGATTAGAGCTAACGAGAAAACATTTTGTGCTCAATGAGGAAAAAGGCATCTTTTTCAACGCATCGATTGGGGTGCCGAATGGAATGGGCAAAGATCACAGCTACGTATCTGCTCCCCAGCTAGATCTCGATGACGTTTTAAAAATCCTCGAGCTCGAACATGTAAATATCGTGCACGCAGACATCCAAGCCTCAGAAAGCTACATGTTAAAAAGCGCAGAACAGTCGATTGCCAAAGGGAAGATTGATTACTTTTTCATCTCTACTCACGACGTAGTACATACCATGTGTCTGAACTTTCTGAAAGCCTATGGTTACAGCATCATTGCAGAACATACCATCGAAGAGGGGTACATGCCGGATGGACTCATTGTGGCCAAACGCAAGGGAGTGGCTGGCCCTGATCATGTAGACATTAGTAAAGTAGCCAAAGGGCAAGCGATTTGGGACCAGTGAGTGCCGACAGGGCAATTTGTAGAGAAGCCTGTGATCCATACAGGCTTCCTCTCAAGTTTGTATGACCCCCTACTCTATCTGGAGACGTTGGTAAGGGGAAATCATCAAAAATTTTACCAATTGTTGTCTTCTTCGTAACCAAAATAAATTAAATAATCACCATACCGTTCTTTAAAAGCTCTGATATTATCCTCATTAAAGTGAGTTTTCCATTCTCCTATCTGACCAGTTCGAAACGAATGGGTGAGATCTGGGAAACGTTTAACATCTGCTATCCCGTGAAGGTCATTACCTATTTTTAGGATTTCATCATCTGTCTTCTCAAGGCCCCAAAAAGTTAGTATTTCTTTTATTTGCACGATTTGTAATTCATCATCCCCATTTCCTTTACTGCCCACAAGATGTTCAAAACGGGTTATAAGAGTATTGGGAGATGTAGAGGCTCTGTAAATAGCGTCCATGAAGCGTTGCATCCAACCTCTGCCATAAGGGCAATCATCTGAATCCTCAATGAGAGCTAACAATTTCTCATCAAAGGTAGCACTGTTCCATTTTTCAATGCTCTTTTTTACCAGGGGAGTTCTCGTTCCTCGAAAAGTGTCAGTTGTTAGCTGCATATCCAAAAAATAGACATAGGATACAAACATATCTCTTAAATCCCTATACTGAATAAGTTTTCTTTGGCTCGGATTAAGCTCGTCTTTGAAAGGATTAATAGGATTGACACTATATCCATCAAATTCGTTAGCAAGATAAAATAGTTTTTTTATTAAGTGTGTTCCTGTTTTTGGCATTGTATATATAAATACATGACCATACTCTTGATCTGCATAAGTCATGTTGAAGAAAAGTAAAAACATAACAACTAATCTTGATTTCATGAAATACTCTTTTTGTTGTTAAAACGCAGTTTCTGGTCATATTTGCTATGAGCTCGTATTAATTTTCATCACGAGCATCGAAGTACACAGGATCGATGAGAACAGTCCCTTCCACCTCGGCTAAAAAGTCGGGCCGGATAGGGTGCATACGAGAGGCTCCGGTAATGAGGCTCAAATCTAGAGGAGGAACTGATTGCATTGTTCCAAATTAAGTTTTTGCAAAGCTTGTACCTTGAGAGAGCTATTTTTGCAAAGAGCATTCTTGCAAAATTTACGTGTAGTTGGCATGAATTGAACGACTGGGAGAATCAGATGACAGAAAAGTTTCGGACAGAGCAGGACACCCTCGGCGAGGTGCATGTACCCGCAGATCGCTACTGGGGCGCACAGACGCAAAGATCACATCTCAATTTCAAAATTGGGGGCCATAAGATGCCGATTGAGGTGATCCGAGCTCTTGCAATCGTCAAAAAGGCCGCTGCGATAGTCAATACGGAACTCAAGCTTCTAACTCCTGAAAAAGAGCAATTGATTTTAGCTGCTTGCGATGAGGTGATCGCAGGGGATCTAGATGACCATTTTCCTCTTGTAGTTTGGCAAACAGGCTCAGGCACACAGACCAATATGAATGTGAATGAGGTCGTCAGCAATCGGGCGATTGAAATGGCCGGCGGCGTTCTTGGTTCTAAAACGCCCATTCACCCCAACGATGATGTCAATAAGTCTCAATCGTCGAATGATACGTTTCCTACAGCCTCGCATATTGCGGCCGTTTCTCTGATTCGTCAAAAGTTACTTCCTGCTCTAACGCACTTTTATGAGGATCTAGAGAAAAAGGCTAAAGAGTGGAACGAAATCATCAAAGTAGGTCGCACCCATCTTATGGATGCAGCTCCTTTGACGTTGGGCCAAGAATATTCCGGTTATGCTTCCCAGGTCAAACATGCCTTAGAAGCCATTGAATTTGCACTAGGTCATCTCTCTGAGCTCGCATTAGGAGGGACAGCCGTTGGTACTGGACTGAACACGCATCCGCAGTTTGCTAAACGCTCAGCTGAGGTGATCAGTGAACTAACGGGACTTTATTTCAGCTCAGCACCCAATAAATTTGAAGCGCTCTCGGGTAAAGAAGCTACGGTAGGAATGAGCGGGGCTCTTCGTCAGATGGCCATTGTGTTCATGAAGATTGCCAATGACATTCGTTGGGGCGGCTCAGGTCCGCGCTGCGGCATTGGAGAGATGCTTTTGCCTGCCAATGAGCCGGGCTCTTCCATCATGCCGGGTAAGGTCAACCCGACTCAGTGCGAAGCGATGACGATGGTTTGTGTAGAGGTGATGGGAAACGATGCGGCGATTGGGATCGCTGGGTCGCAAGGAAACTTTCAGCTCAATGTATTCAAGCCGCTTCTGATCTTCAAGCTGATTGAATCGATCCACTTACTGGCCGATGCTGCCGAGAACTTCTTAGAAAAGTGTCTCAAAGATCTCAGACCGAATCTAAAGCGCATCGAAGAAAACCTCAGTAAATCTCTGATGCTCGCCACGGCGCTCAATGTCGAAATCGGTTATGAGAAAGCAGCGGAGATCGTCAAGAAAGCCTTTGCAGAAGAGATCACGCTGAAAGAGGCAGCGCTCCAGCTCGGCGCGCTCAGTTCAGAGGAGTTTGATCGGGTGGTCGATCCGAAAAAGATGATTGGTCCGTCAGCTTAAAACATGCTGTTTGACAATCGGGTAGACCTCCTCGATGCTGCTGAGTGCACTGGGAGGCAGGCGCGGCGTCTTTTTGAGTCTCTCCATCGCATCGAGACACTCTTGATATTTCTTCATCTGAAACGAGCACTTCACAAAATGCAAAAGGGCTCCATATTCGTAGATCCAGCCCTCTACGTTGATGCTATCTGTTTTCGGAAAGGGGAGCGAGCTCGCCTCTTTCGATAGCAGGTATCCGAGGGAGAAGTTCTCTTGGGATATCGCGTAGTGCGTTAGCCAAAAGAGCGGCTCCGCGCGAAAGGGTCTTGCTTGATGCGCCTTGCCGTAGCTCTTGAGAAAGAGCTCTGTTTTTTTACCCAACCGTCTCTGCAGATCGGCGACTTTATAAAGGGAGTAGAACACCTCTTCGTCCCAGCCTCCCATCTTCGATCGTATCTCATAGTATTTCAGCGCCAACTCCGGCTTTTTGATCGCCTCATAGGTGATGCCTAAAAAGTGGGGGTAGCGGAGGTTGCTTGGATCTTCTTTGTGTGCTCTCTCTAGGATCTCAACGTCTTTATGCAGTTTTTTAGGATCACGTGAGCGCGCGCCATCGAGGGTGCAATAGTGGGTGATGCCCTGGATCTGCTTAAAAAGCTTTGCCTCCGGACAGATCAGCTCTTCATGGAGAGCGCCAACCCATTTCCACGGAAGGTGGCTCGCGATCAGTAGCAGGTATTGAAAAGAGCGAGGAAAGGCCTCTTTGGTCTCCTGATGGATCAGATAGCCATCTTGATCGAGCGCGGGTAGGGTGAAGTTTTTCGCTGTTTCGAGGTAATCATCTGCATCGATAACGAGAATGTAGTCGCCTTTTGTCTTGGCCAGCTCAAGCGCTTCGGTTCGGTTCGTCTCAAAATTAACCCAGGGCCTCTCATGCAGCTCTCCCGGCAGCTCTTTCATAAACTCTTGGACCATCTCCTGCGTGCCATCGGTCGAGCCCGTATCGACAATCACCCAGGCATCTATCAGGGGTTTAACAGAAGTGAGACATCTTTGAAGGATGTGCTTCTCATTTTTTACGATCATGTTTAAAACGACTTTCTTTTTCATTAGATTCCTATTATTTTTGTATAATAGATAATAGGATCTAAGAATTAATGGGAAGTCCTAATCGAGCGAGAAGAAAACGAAAAACAAGGAGGGGATGACAGATCAGATGTTTAAAAAGCGTCTGGTAGTTGACGCTTTTGAGTGGTTTGAGTGCGGCAGGCTCAAGTGCTGCATGTGCATCTTGGATCCACTCTAGATAGGGCGGTGGCATCGCTGGCAGCTGATCGAGGGGAAAGAAGCGCACACCGCGCGTCTCGGATGAGAGCGTGGGATTGCCGCTGAGAATAGCGCATTCGTAGAGAAAGGTTGAGCGAGCGAGGCGATTGATCGGGACATAAGAGCCCGCAAGTCGTACAATTTTGACACGAAAACCAGTTTCTTCCAAAATCTCGCGTACAACGGCTGTATCGGGCGCTTCGTTGGGATCGATTCCGCCTCCGGGAAGAACCCAGACGGGTACATCTCGACGCAAGATAAGAAGTACTTGGCTCCGATCCTCGTTAAAGAGGGCACCGGCGACACTTTCAGGGATCATGACAAGAAGTATATACTGTATCTGTTTTGCTCTTCTCCTCTTTTTTTCTGCTGGCTGCTATCGAAAGCATCTCTATGTCCAGCAAGAGTGGGTCGATCGAGATTTCCTAGCCAGCTCGCATGTCAATACGCCCGATCCGCGCCAGTGCGATCCGCCTGAGGGGCAGAGGCTGCTCATCGCTTGGCAGTTTCCTCGCAGCTACTACTCTCGTGGGCTAACAATTGTTGCGACGGTGCGTTTTTGGGACGACACGCAGGTAGTTGAAGAGGTGCCTGTGATTCGAAAGCACGGTTACAAGGCGCTCTTTTTCTCTAAGAAGAGAATCTTGACGTATCGTGTGGATGTCGTCACTCCGGAAGGGGAGCTGTTAGAGACGTGGAAGCATCAGTTCTGGACTGAACTCATTGACGTTGGCAGGGAATAAGCGAGTAGCTCTTCTGTCTCTTCCCAGCCGAGACAGGAATCGGTGATCGACAAGCCGTAGCTAAGAGATTGAGGATCTTCGGAGTGACGCTGGTTGCCCGATACAAGATGGCTCTCTAGCATCACGCCCACAATGCCTTTCGTTCCGGCTTCTACCTGGCGCATGACGTCGTGAAACACGTCGGGTTGACGCGTATGATCTTTTCCGCTGTTGCCGTGGGAGCAGTCGATGAGAACGCGCGGCTCAAGGTTCTGCTCGCGTAGATCTGTTAAAGCTCTTTGAATCGAGTGCTTATCGTAATTCGGCCCAGTTTCAGAGCCTCTCAATACAAGGTGCGTCCAGGGATTGCCGTGTGAGCGCAGCGCCGAGATGGAGCCTGCGTCGTTGATGCCAAAGTAGACGTGCGGGCCTCTCGCATTGTAGATCCCATGGAGTGCTGCATTGATCTCTCCGTAGACGCTATTTTTGAAGCCAACGGGAAAGGGGAGTGATGAGGCTAATTGGCGATGTGGCTGCGATGCCGAGGTGCGAGCGCCGATGAATCCCCACGTGATCAGATCGTCAAAATAGGGCGCAATGAGCGGGTCGAGAAATTCTGTCGCCGTCGGGATCTCCATCTGCGCCAGGGTGAGCAGTAGTGAGCGCGCCTGTCTCAGTCCCTTGACCACATTGTCGCTGCCGTCGAGGTCGGGGTCGTAGATCATTCCTTTCCAGCCCGCGCGTGTCCGCGGCTTTTCACAAAAGACGCGCATCACCGGAAAAAAGGAGGGATCCATTTCCGCGGAGAGTCCTTTGAGGCGAGTCGCGTAGTCGAGGGCAGAGTCGATGTCATGGATCGAGCAGGGCCCCAGGATGCAGGCGAGGCGTCTCTCTTTTTGCTCTAAAATGCGCATCGCGCATCCTCTAGAAGAGGCGATAAACTGCCGCTCCTTTTCAGACAGGGGCATTTCGCGTTTCAAAACAGCGGGAGAGGGGATAGGTGTCATAGCTTAGCTATGCTAGCCTATTTTGTTAATTTGCCTCAGTGAAAATCATAATCAAGAGGATAAACAGGATGAAAAGAAAGAGCAGAAGGAGTGATATCTTGCCTCCTCTGACAAATTCAAACTGTCTGGAATGCTTGTAGATATAGCGTCCGGACCAGACGAAAAGAATGGGAAAAAGTCCTAAAAGAAGAATGACTCCAATGCCTCCTGCATATCTGAGCGCCGAGATGAAAATGGTGGGATCCGCAAAGACTAAGATCAGTGGGACTCCAATGGCGAGCAGCAGTAGCAAGTGGCGTTTGACTCCCTTTTTTTTCCATTTCAGTCCATCTGCCCAGAAATCAAAAAGAGAGATGGAGATCGCTACAAAAGAGGTGGAGGTCGCAAAAAAGGCAAACCCATCAGAGAGGTAAGAGAGAGCGTTGCTTTGTAGAGCTGATTGCATTGGAGTAATTGCACTCTGTCCTGATTTCAATGCAGAATAGAGCGCCTCCGGCGGCACAATACCAAGTACTAAAAATTCCCAGATCAGATAAAGCGTCAGCGGAATCAGCGTGCCGATCCAGATCGCTTTGCTCGTTGCTTTGGGGTCTCTGTCCATATAGTTATAAAGCGTGGGTATCAGATTCTGAAACCCGAAGGCGGTCAGGATGACAGGAAGCGAGGGCCAGATAGCAGACCATTCGTGGCGTTTGACCAAGCTTAGATCGACGTGTGGGATCGCTATGAAAAAGAAAAGTAGGTAGGTGATCACAACACCTGTCATCAGTACGCCGTTGACGCGACTCGCTGTGCCCGTGCCTAAGTATACAACCGGTGCGAACAGTGCGACATAGATCATCGTAGAGATGGACTTGGGTAGATGACCCTTGGCAAACAGAAAGATAGACTGCTCTCCTGCCGCGATGTGCGCGGTCATGAGGCAGTAGAAAAGAAAGAGATAGAGAATCCAGCAGATGACTGCGCCCTTGTTTCCAAGCAGATGTTTGGAGATCGAAATCATATTCGATTCTTTGGGCATCCAAACGCACGCTTCCAGAATGAGTCTGGCAAAAGAGACCATGATGAACCAGCAGATGAGATAGATCACAAACGAGGGGAAAAAACCGCTGGCAGCTGTCACGACAGGCAGCGCCAACATGCCGACTCCGATACTCATACCGGCTACGAGGAGAGATCCTCCAAGAAGGTGATGCTTTGCAAACATGTTCATGGGGCCTACTCAGTAAAAATCATAATGGCCAGGATAAACAGGATGAAAAGGAAGAGCAGCAGCAGCGACACCTTGCCCCCTTTTACGAACTCGAATTTCCTGGAGTGTTGATGGATATAGCGTCCGGACCAGACAAAAAGAACGGGAAGAAGTCCGAATAGAAGAATCATTCCGATGCCGCCCGCATATCTCAGGGCTGTGATGAAAATCGTAGGGTCGAAAAAGACCAGCAGCAGAGGTATGCCGAAAACAAGCACCAGCAGCCAGTTTTTCTTCTCACCTCGTTTTTTCCACTTGAGTCCATCTGCCCAGAAATCGAGAAAGGCGAGGGAGATGCCCACAAAAGAGGCGGAGGTGGCAAAGAAGGCAAAAGCGTCCGAGACAAGAGAGACGGTGCCGCTCTGCAAGGCATGTTGTAGAGGGATGATCGCGCTTTGACCGGACTTTAAGGCGGCGAACAGATTCTCAGGCAGAATGATCCCCAAGATAAGAAATTCCCAGACTATGTAGAGCACCAGCGGTATCAGGGTGCCGATCCAGATCGCTTTGCGGATCACTTTGTGATCACGGTCCATATAGTTATAGAGTGTGGGGACCAGATTCTGAAAACCAAAGGCGGTCAGGATGACGGGAAGAGATGGCCAGATAGCAGACCAGTTTTCTCGTGCCAGAAGAGTCGGCTCTACGTGTCGAATCGCCAGAAAGAAGAAGATCAGATAGGTGATCACGACACCTGTCATGAGCAGACCATTGATTCGACTCGCAGCGCCTGTGCCGAGGTAGATGACCGGAACAAAAAGAGCGACGTAGAGCAGAGAGGCTACGTGGCGGGGTAGATGACCTTGGGCTAGCTGAGAGAGTGACTGTTCTCCTGCCGCGATGTGCGCGGTCATGAGGCAGTAGAAAAGAAAGAGATAGAGAACCCAGCAGAAGGCAGCGCCCTGGTTTCCAAGCAGATGTCTCGAGATCGAAATCATGTTCGCATCTTTAGGCATCCAGAGACACGCTTCTAAAATCAGCCTGGCAAAGGAGACCATGATGAACCAGCAGATGAGGTAGATCACAAAAGAGGGGATGAAGCCGCCGGCTGCCGTCACAACAGGCAGGGCGAGCATGCCGACTCCGATACTCATACCGGCTACAAGAAGAGAGCCGCCTAAAAGATGATGCTTTGCAAGTGGATTCATCAAACTCCTGTAAATGGAATGATATGCTTAATCAGCAAAACAGCCAGAGAGGCCAAAACGATGAGAGTCAATCCGACCTTCCCTCCCGGCAGAAGCTGAGGTGTGATTTCGCGGTATTTATAGTAGCGCCCCACCCAGACAAAGAGAACGGGGAAAATACCAAGTAGAAGGCTAGCGCCTACTTCTCCGCCCAAGTTGAGTGCCTCAATGAACACGTCGGGATAGCTCAAAGCAAACATCAGCGGAAGAGCGAAAACAATCCCAATCAGAATCACTCCTTGTGAGCCCTTTTTTTCCCAATGCAGAGAGTCGGCCCAGAAGTCAAAAAAGGAGATGGAGACGCCGAGAAAAGAGGTGCTGATCGCTAAGATCGCAAATTCTTGCGCAATGCCGGAGATCAGACGATTTTGTAGGATCTCTTCTAAAGCATGGATTGAGCTGCCTCCTGCCATAAGCGTCTTGAAGAGCTCCTGGCCCGGAACAATTCCAAGAATCATCAGATTCCAAAGCGTATATAAAATAAAAATAGATGTAGAGCCGATCCAGATCGCCTTCTTCATGGCAAACGTATCGCCGTCCAGATAGTTGTAAAGGGGCGGGATGATGAACTGAAATGCGAAGGCGAAAAGAACAACCGGAACAGCCGGCCAAGCATTCATCCATCTCTGCTCGACGAGAAGGTCGGGCTGTATCTCGTGAAACGTGCTGAGAATAAAAAGCAGAAACGTAAAAGACAGCGCCCCGACGATCACTCTGTTGAGAAAGTCAGACGCTTTCATGCTGGAATAGACAAAGGCGCAAAAAATAGCCGTATAAAAGATAGAGGCTAGAGAGTGAGAGAACATGTGACTGAATAGTGCAGAGATTGTATTGCCCGCGGCAGAGATATGAGCCGTCATACCGCAATAGAAAAAAATGGAGTAGAAGAGCCAGCAGAAAAAGGCACCTTTTTTCCCCACGAGATTCCGAGCAATCGTCATGAAGTTCGCGCCGCGAGGCATCCAAGTACAAGCCTCTAACAGCAGTCTTGCGCAGCAGACCGTGTAGATCCAGCAGAGAGCGAGCACCAGCATCGCCGGGATAAAGCCGCCGGCGCCTTGCGTAATCGGCAACCCAAACATGCCAACGCCGATGATCGTGCCCATGATGAGCATCGAAGAGCCAATAATCTTTTTTGTCGGTTGAGGCAAAATCTCTCCATTCTATTTGCTCTTAGCAGATGAGCTCTCTCTCCGTCCAGAAAAAATATAGGAGGAAAAGCTTCCCTACATGTATCCTCGCTCGAACCTCATGAACGAATTACTTCAACAAATAGATCTTTTACTCTGGAATGGTTTTCTGATTTATCTCCTTTTAGGAGTGGGAATCTATTTTACCGTTCGATTGCGCGGCATGCAATTCCTCTATCTTCCCTATGCGCTAAAACTGGCATTTAGCCGTAGCAATAAGAATGCAGAAGGAGACATCAGCCAGTTTCAATCGCTGATGACCGCACTGGCCGCAACCATCGGCATTGGCAGCATTGCCGGCATGTCAACTGCCATCATGGCAGGTGGCCTGGGCGCGATTTTCTGGATGTGGGTAGTCGCCTTCATCGGAATGGCCACGAAATACGCAGAAGCGATTCTCGCCGTGAAGTACCGCAAACGCGATGCCAATGGTAAGATGAGCGGCGGCCCCATGTACTACATCGAGCAGGGACTCGGCTGGAAAGGCCTCGCGAAGAGCTTTGCTATCGCGGGCGCACTATGCGCTTTTGCCGGAGGTAATCTCACCCAGTCGCATTCGATCGCCGCTGCCATGTATGAGATGTTTGCCATCCCGCACCTCTGGACAGGTGGAGGCGTGGCACTGTTTACCGCGATCGTAATCCTCGGAGGCATCAAAAGCCTCGGCAGAGTCAATGCAGTGCTCGTTCCTGTCATGGCTCTCCTCTATATTACGGGAGGATTGATCATCTTAGGCTTGCATGCAGATCAGATTCCGGCGAGCTTTCTTCGGATCTTCCAAGGTGCTTTCAGTGGAGAGGCTGCCGTCGGCGGATTTCTAGGGGCGGGAGTTATGTCAGCCGTGCAGATGGGCATTGTCCGCGGGATCTCCTCGAATGAAGCAGGTCTCGGTAGCGCTCCCATTGCAGCAGCAGCTGCCAAAACGGATCTGCCCGGACGTCAGGCGCTCGTGTCGATGACCGGCGTGTTTCTCTCTAGCTTTGTGGTTTGCACCATCACAGTCCTGGTGATCTGCGTGACCGGAGTCTTTGGTTCTAAAGATGCCTCCGGCGCTCTATTAAATGGCGTGCCTCTTGTGATTCAGGCCTTCGAGACAACACTTCCCTATGGTGGTTGGATCGTCTCGATCGGCATTGTCCTCTTTGGCTACTCCACCATTCTAGGCTGGTCCTACTACGGGGAAAAATGCATGGAATATCTCTTTGGCCTCCGCGTCTTAATGCCCTATCGCCTGCTCTTTATAGCCGTGGCTTTTGTCGGCCCTCTGTTTAGCCTCGAGGTCGTCTGGTACCTCGTCGATATCATGAATGGCCTGATGGCTCTGCCGAATCTAATCGGTCTATTCTTTCTAGCTCCTGTGGTCTTCAAGGAGAGCCATGCCTTTTTTCGGCAGGTCCGATACGAGAAACTCACCTCTTTTCATTGACCTGTTTTTATATATATGCGAGTGTCCCAAGAAAAGTAGTGGGGCTTAAGTATGGACAGTTTAAATCCAATCAATGTCAATCAGTGGTCGACAGATCCGAGTAGTGTGCACGCCCAAGATGGCAAACTCGAGCTCGATACCACGAAAGGGGCCAATGCGCAGCCGGTCCATCCACTCACATCACTAGAAGCTGGAAAAGACTATACCTTTCAGTTCAAATGCGACGATCCGGCTAACCTGCCTACACTCAGTATCAATCTGGATGGAGAGGATGTAGCGCTGAAGACGACGACCGCAGCAGATGGTACCATTTCCGTTCACTTTCAAGTGCCTACCAGCTACACCCAGGCCCCCAAAGATCAGATCAAGTTTTATCTGGATAAGGGCACCAATACAAAAGTGAATCTTTCCGATTTCGAATTCGGAGAGACAAGCGGACCCACACCGCCGGCGACTGATATGGAAAAGCTGATTGGGGACGTCTTTAAAAAATACCCCAATCTACAAACCGATCTACAAGGCGCCGTCAAAAATTTCGACCCGACCAACGTGAAGCTGCTGACGAGTCAAATAGCCTCTTATAAGCTAGAGGCGAAAGCCTACAATCCAAAAGCTCCCAATGCACAAGCCACCTACACAAAACTGAAAGGGGATTGGGATGCTATTCAGAAGTTGGAAACTACGTGCACAGGAGAGATACCTGGCGCTATGGCGAGCTATGAAAAGACACTCGGAGCGTCATTGCAACAGAGCGATGTAGCAGCCTTTCTCAAACAAGATGGCGCTACGCCCGAACAACTCGAGCAGCTGCCCAGCACGGCTGCGAATGAGCTTCTGAAGCCTGCGCTGCAAAATCTGATTTCCTCAGCGCCTCCAGCTCCGACAAGCCCTTCTGCCCCCACAAAAGATTTGAAAGATGCCGCCGTAGCGATTGCTAACGCATCTCCCTATTCAAGTAAGCTCAGTACTGCAGAGGATCAAGTTCTAGCGCAATTAAACGTATACAGAGCAGCGCATGAGCAATTCACCAAAGATAGCGCAGCCGGCACATCCACAGATGCAGATATAGCCAAAGAGAACACAGCGATCAATGCGATCTATGGAGACGGTGGTATTTTAGCTAAGTGCACGCAAGACATCACCAAGCAATTGACAAACGATCTGCCAACCTCTTCCACAGTCCAAGGGATCTTCAACAAGTATGGTTTGAGCGCAGCTGATATTCCGGCTCTAGGCCAATCTATCGTCAGCTCGAACGTCCCCCCTGCGACACGCCCCGTTCCAGATCAGCCGGGTGGCGGCGGTGGTCCAGATGCACCCTCGACAAAAAATCTACTCCCACCCACTACGAACGCACTCAATCA
>JAJFMM010000197.1 GCA_021772165.1 Chlamydiota bacterium
AAAGCCAATCAAAAAGAGAGATCTAATTGGGAAATTTGTGGAGGGGGCTATGGAATCCATTGGCCTGAGCTTGATGAAGATTTAAGCACAGAAGGACTCTTAAGGAAGGCCTAGATAACCCCATTCCTTGAATCTTGCAGATCTTTCCGATCACATTGCGATTTTCGAACTCGTTAACTAGAAGAAAGTTAATTTCGTTCTGCAAATCGCAATGTGATCGGAAATCTCTAGCAATCTCCAAGAAAGCGAGTTATCCAGACCTTCCCTGACATTTAACTTTACATTTAAGGAAAAACTGTAAAAATGGATCGCTCGACCCAAGGAATGAGATGAAAAAACCTACAAAATATCGCTGGTTTATCGCTAGTTTAATCTTTTTTATTACACTTGTTAATTTCATCGATCGCTCTGCTATCTCTTTTGTCATCGTTCCATTAAAACAGGAATTTGGATTCAGCGACAAAGAGTTCGGCATGATCCTTTCCGCCTTTGGATTGGGCTACATTATGCTGACCGCTCTTGGCGGCTGGCTCGTCGACAAATTGGGAGCTCGCTCTGTATGGCCCATCGCTGCCGTCGCCTGGTCTCTTTGTGTCGGCCTTCTTGGTTTTGCTGTCGGTTTCTGGAGCTTCGTTGGTCTGCGCATACTCCTCGGCGTTGCCGAGGGACCACACTTCCCCGCCGTGACTCGCTCGATTAGCGACTGGCTGCCGCCTAACGAACGAGCGCGCGCGCTTTCCATTGGCCTTGTCGCCATTCCTCTTTCTGCTGTCGTCGGAGCGCCGATCACCTCTTATCTCGTCGCCGATTTCGGCTGGCGAGTGATGTTCTTTGCTATCAGTCTGGTTGGTATTCTGTGGGCTATTGTCTGGTACTGGGCTTTTACGGACCGCCCTGAAGATTCGCCCTACGTGAGCGAAGAAGAAAAGAAACTGATCGCGACTACCTGTCCTAGACAAGCCAAAATGAATAAGACGCCGATCGACTGGCGCTTCATCCTTACGCACCCAGCGCTTGTCGCCAACAACATCGCCTATTTCGCCTTCGGCTACATGCTCTTTTTTGCAACGCTTTGGCTACCTGGCTACTTTTTGACGCAGCATGGACTCAATCTAAAAAGTGTAGGCTGGTATCTGACAATCCCTTGGCTCGTCGGTGCAATTTTCCTAAAAGCCGGTGGTTTTCTCTCCGATTGGCTCTACAAGAAAACGGGCAGCAGCCGTCTCGCTCGCTCTCATTTGATCTGGAGCAGTCAGCTACTCGCGGCGATCTCTTTTGTTTGTTTGAGCTTCACCAGTTCTCTCGGCCTCTCGATCTTCTTCTTGAGCTTAGGTCTTGGATTTGGTCTCATGCCGCAACCCGCCTTCTTCAGCATCAACATTGACGTGGCAAAAGATCGGGCAGGCTCTTCACAAGGCGTGACATCCAGCTGCCTTTCTCTAGCAGGCGTTATCGCTCCGATTGCAACGGGCTGGCTGATCGATCTCACCGGCAGCTACCAGGCAGCCTTCCTGCTTCTGGCAGGCTTCACCGGCATCGCTGTAGTCACTGTGATTCTTTTCCACCATCCAGATCGAGAGTGGGCTCCGTCTCGCTCGTAACTACAAATCAGGACAGGATAGACAAGATCGCCTGTGGCGGCAGGATGTGCAGGATACACATGATTGATCCTGCATATCCTGCCCCGCAGGGATCCTGTTTATCCTGTTCTTTTTTATGATTTCCATTTTTGGACAATGGGGACGTTGCGTCCCCTAGAAAACGCTTTTTGCGTTACGCGGATACTGATAGGAGCTTGCCTCCGCTTGTACTCAGCCGCGTGCATCTTAGCAATCAGATCCTCCACAAAAGGCAGAGGCAGATTATGCTTTTCTGCGATCTCTTCGGCAGAAAGCCTCTCTTCAATATAGTCTTCTATGACCGGATCGAGAACTTCGTACGGCGGCAGCGTATCCTGATCCGTCTGATCTTCCTTGAGCTCCGCACTCGGCGCTCTGGTCAAAATCGCATTGGGGATGATCTCGTGCTCGCGATTGACATAACGAGATAGTTCGTAAACATACGTTTTGCTCACATCACTCAATACGGCAAAGCCGCCGCACATGTCACCATAGAGTGTCGAATAGCCCATCGCCATCTCGCTCTTATTGCTCGTGTTGAGCAGGAGCGCTCCAAACTTATTCGAAAAGGCCATCAGGATCTGCCCGCGTATGCGCGACTGCAGATTCTGCTCAGTCGAATCCCAAGCCCGTCCTTTGAACTCCGGCTCGAGAAGCTCTAGCGAAGCTTGAAAGAGCGTCTCGATCCCAATCTCTTTCAACTCTATTCCTAAATGTTGGCTCAGAATACGAGCATCAGAGAGGCTGCTCTCTGCAGAAAAGCGAGACGGCATCGCGATCGCCAGCACATTTTCTTTACCCAGAGCCTCTTGAGCAAGAGTAGCAACGAGGGCCGAGTCGATACCCCCCGAGAGTCCGAGAAGCGCTTTTTTAAAACCCTGCTTATGGAAATAGTCCCGCATGCCAACGACCAGAGCCCTGTACATATCCCCGATTCCATCTTCTTCAGGGCAATGGCTGCCGGCTCTCACGTCTAAATCCACGATAAGATCATCTTCTTCAAAGCTTTTGGCCTGATGAATCAGCTCTCCTTTCTCATTGAGATGAAGGCTGCGTCCGCTAAACACCAGCTGATCATTCGCTCCTACCTGATTGCAGAGAACAAGCGGCGCTTGCAGCGCTCTTGCTGCGAGCGCAAACACGGAAAGACGCGTATCCTTGCGACGATAGGAGTAGGGCGACGCCGAGAGATTCAGAACAAGGTCAATCTCATACTCTTGCAGCTGTTTGACCGGATCGCAAACATAGCTACTGTAGCCGACCATTTGGGAGTGTTGCCAAAAATCTTCACAGATCGTCACCGCAATGCGTTTTCCCAGATGCTCGAAAACCGACGGGCTATCTCCAGGCTCAAAATAGCGCTTCTCATCAAAGACATCGTAAGTCGGCAAGAGCTGTTTGTGATGATAGCCGAGCAGTCGGCCATCGCAAAGAACTGCCGCGCTATTGAAAAGTGGTTTTTCCTTGCCCGATTGGTTCCAAGAAGGAGTGCCGATGACGACAAAAAGCCCTTCTGTTTCTCGAGCAATCTCATTGAGCTTGGTTCCGATCCTTTCGATGAACTCGTGATCTAGGAGCAGATCTTCAGGAGGATAGCCGCAAATAGCCAGTTCAGAGAAAACAACAACGTCCACCTCAGCTTTGCGCGAGCGCTTGAGCGCTCCGAGGATCTTCTGAACATTTCCTTCCAGATCTCCTATCGTAGGGTTGATCTGGGCTGCCATCACTTTCATCTCTAGTACGTCCAGCTTTTTTCTTGACTCTATGCAAATCTATGTTATTTTATAAATCGATTTAATTTTGGAGAGAATCTATGCGTAAAAATACTCTATCTGTTCATAGCGAAAATATTTTACCCATTATCAAAAAATGGCTTTACTCAAGCAGAGATATTTTCCTACGAGAACTCGTTTCTAACTCTTGCGATGCGATCAAGAAGCTCAGCGTGCTCAGAGAGTGCGGAGACGCCTCTGACGACGGGGACGCTCATGCCATCCACGTGAAGATCGACAAAGAGAACAAAACAGTCACGATCTCCGATAACGGCATCGGGATGACAGAAGAAGAAGTAGAAAAATATATCGCTCAGATCGCTTTTTCCGGCGCAGAAGAATTTCTAGAGAAATACAAGAAAGAGGGTGAAAGCGATCCGATCATCGGTCACTTCGGTCTCGGCTTCTACTCCTCTTATATGGTCGCCTCGAAAGTAGAGATCGACACGCTCTCATACAAAACAGATGCTACGCCAGTGCTCTGGAGCTGCGACGGCTCCTCCTCTTATGAAATTGGCGCAGGTATAAGAAAAACCCGCGGAACCGATATCGTTTTACATCTCGATGAGGAGAATCTGGAGTTTCTAGAAGAAGCTAAACTCCGCGAGCTGCTCGAGCGCTACTGCGGCTTCATGCCCGTACCGATCCACCTCAACGACACCCCATTGAATAATGATGAGCCGCTCTGGACCAAAACCCCCTCTTCTTGCACAGAGCAAGAGTATCTCGCGTTCTACCGCAAGCTCTACCCAATGGAAGAAGATCCTATCTTCTGGATTCATCTCAATGTCGACTATCCATTCAATCTACAAGGGATTCTCTACTTCCCCAAAACAACGCAGCGCTTCGACGCAAAAAAGAGCGCCATCAAGCTGTTTTGCAACCGCGTCTTTGTCTCTGACGACTGCGCAGAGATCCTTCCCGATTACCTCATGATCTTACGCGGTGCGATCGATAGCCCGGATATTCCGCTCAATGTCTCTCGCTCCTATCTACAGGTAGATAAGAAAGTAAAACAGCTCGGCACCCATATTTCCAAAAAGGTCGCCGACAAACTCAACTCTCTTTTCAAAACCGACCGCGAAGCCTACATCAGCAACTTCGCAGAATTCGAGCCTCTTCTCAAATTCGGTCTCTTGCAAGATGAGAAGTTTCTTGAGCGCGTCAAAGATATCCTGATCTGGAAAAATAACAAAGATGAGTGGACCACTGCTCAAGAATATCTCGATCGCGCTAAAGAGAAAAAAATCTACTACTGCAGCGAACAGTGCTCTCAGAAGATCCAGAAAGCCTATCTCGATCGCGATATTGAGCTGATCTTTGCCTCGCAAGCGATCAACTCTCCTGTGATGAGCACTTTGGAAGCGCCCCTCAAGGCGACCTTCCAACGGATCGACAGCGTCCTCGACGACGCTCTGCTCGATGAGACGCGAGAAAAAACCGTTCTCGATTCAGACGGGAAATCGGTCTCGGGACGCATCGCAGACTTTTTCAGGAAAGAGCTCCCCTCTGAGCTCAAGGTCGAGGCGAAGAGCCTCTCCACTGACTCGGTCGCAGGAGCCCTGTTCCTCGATGAGCAGACACGCAGAATGCGCGACTTTTTCGTGCTCACCCAGAAGAAGATGGAGCCTAACCTCTTCAGTTCTGGAACCACCTTCGTCGTCAATACCAATAATAAGCTCGTCCTGGAGTCCTTCCGTCTATCGGACAAGCAGCCAGAGCTTGCCAGCCGCCTGGCCTCTCAGGTCTATGACCTCGCTCGCCTCTCCCAGAGAGAGCTGGATCCGACTGAGTATGAACAGGTATTGACCCGCCAGCAGGAGCTCCTAGAAGAGCTCACTGAAAAGCTCCCCTCGTAACACTTTCCCAAAGCCCCAGTCTTTATTCTAAAACTGGGGCTCTATAATACC
>JAJFMM010000198.1 GCA_021772165.1 Chlamydiota bacterium
ATCTAACTTGATGATCCAGACTTCATGATCCTGGCGGCCGTAGGCTACCCAGATATGATCATCGTCTGCAAGAAATCCGCCCGGGAAGACGACGCGTAATGGGCGCCATGTGCTGTACTCTTCTCCTTCATAAAAACCGCGAGCGCTGATTGGCTCCGGACTCATCTTTTCGATAGCAAAAGGCTCTTCTTTAGAAAAGGTGTAGGCTCCCATGAAATAGTGCAGCATCGGTTTACCCTTCGAGTGACGGGAGACCAGGTTGGTGGATGAGTGGAAAAAAGCGAGGTATTGGCCGTCGACTTCTAGCGCTGGTGTTCCTCCGCGCAAATGTCCCCACTTCCATTCGAGTGGAGTGTACTGAGAATGGAGCGTACAGCAGCTGTTGGTGCCTGTGAGAGGCTCTAAAATGCGATGAGGAAAGAGGCTGTGGGAAAGGAGCAGTTTTCCATTATAATCGAATGGCACCCAGTTCTTCTCTGATCTCTGAGGATTCATCCCGTCGAAGAAGAAGAAACATTCAGGCTCACATGCGAAAAAGCCATTTTCGTCGCACTCTACTTCAGCAACGAACATTCTGCGAATTTCTACTTTCTTCTCCAGGTCATCTCTATCTAGTACATTGTTGTAGACAACCAAGAGGCGTCCGTTGGATTCGATCAGACGAGGATCTTGGCGCTTGAGAATACAGCCGGGATCACAACCAGGAAATTGCAGAAAGGAGGGTTCTCCGATCGGTTTCAGCTCTTCATCAAGACGGACGAGTCCGATTTCTGAGGTCGAGTGATCTTCCAGGTAGGTTCTAAAGCTGAGGAGAATCTCTCCGTTCCAGCGTACAATCGAGGGGTTGAACGCGTGGGGATGTCCCTCGATTTCGAGTTTATGCAGACCGAGGACGAAGGGCTGCTGCATATCTTCGAGATCATCGCAGCTGCTGTAGTCTACAATCTGTTCTTCTTCCGGAGGATTCGGATAATCATAGTTGTAATCATACGAGGGATAATCGTAAGAGGCAAAGCCTGCTACGGTAAGCAAAAGGGATGCTAGTAAAAGTCGTTTCATGGAAATAGCTCGTTTGAGGATTCAAAATATGAGTCCGGCCAGAACTCAAATGGAAAAGCTTCATAAAGACGTTTTAGATCGCAGACAGGGGGAGATTCCCCTCTCAATTCGATCGCTTCTTCAACGGTGCGAGCCATCTGAAAATCAGGTCGGTTCGTACCGAGGTAGTAGTCTTCGAATTTGAACATTGGCTCATTGTCCGTAATGCGGAGTAGCCGCGCGGGGATTCCAAAAGCCTCTGCGATAACGACTCCATGGAGTGAGCTGGAGATGACCAGCTTGCTGTCGAGGATCTTCTCGATGACTTCGTACCAGGGATCTGTGGTATAAACGACGTGACTGTCTTCCGATTTGGAAAAGGAGTGATTCTCCGAGTAGTGTGGGATGACGATGTAGTCTCGGCTCGGATTCTCCTTCCTAAGAAATTCGGGAAAAAAATAGGGCAGCAAGAGGCCTGGATCGCCATAGACCTCAGGGCAATGAATTTGAAACTGCTCCAGGATAAAACGGCGCGTCAAAGGACCTCGGACGGCTCGTATATCGAGGTTAGAAAACTGGTAATCGCTCTGCTCTAAGCGCTTTCCATTGACCCCAGATCCCCAGACGATATCTCCCTCATTGGCAAAATAGAAAATCGATCCAATTGCGAGGAGTTTCTGATCTTGGTTGGGATTTTTTTTGATGTAAGTGCGGAGCGGAGTATTTGTGATTCTCTCCATCAATTTTAAAGAGAGAAGATCTCCGAAATTGGCAAACGTCTCTTCATTCCAATAAAAGAGAGGCAAGCCATACGTCCCTGCAGAAAGTACACTGCAGAGCGACTGTAGAAACAACAGAATAGGGAGTAGAGTTTTTCGGCCAAACATATTTATAAAAAGTTAAGGCCAAAGAGTCTAAAGGATATCAATTGAAAAATTCAATAGCTATTTTTCTGGCGTATCAGAATCGCCAGAATCGTCCGTATCGTCTGAGATAAAGCCGCCGGCCTGCATCTTCCACAAGTTTGCGTAATGGCTATCTTTAGCCATTAGCTCTTTATGGGAGCCTTCTTCGACGATGGCACCATGATCGAATACGAGAATTCGATCCATTTTGGCGAGCGTTGAAAGTCGATGTGCTACGACGATTGTCGTTCGATCTTTCATCAGCCAGTCGAGACTGTCTTGAATGTATTTTTCTGTTATGGAATCGAGGGCAGAGGTTGCCTCGTCGAGAATGAGGATCGGGGCTTGAGCCAGCATAGCTCTTGCGATAGCGATGCGCTGTCTCTCTCCGCCTGAGAGTTTAGATCCCCTCTCCCCTACTAGTCCCTTGTAGCCTTCTAGGCGCTTTTCGATGAATTCGTGGCAATGCGCATGTTTGGCAGCATCGAGCACTTCTTCATCTGTGGCGTCGATACGGCCGTACCGAATGTTATCTTCCAGTGTACGATGAAAGAGGATTGGGTCTTGAGGAATCAAGGAGACCTGATTACGAAGAGATTCGAGCGTGACTTGAGCGATATCCTGGTCATCGATCAAGATCTGTCCCTCTTTGATAGAATGGAAGCGCAGGATCAGATTGACAAAGGTCGATTTCCCGGAACCTGAATAGCCGACTAGACCTATGTTTTCACCGCCTTTGATCGAGACGCTTTTGTTCTCGAAGATCTTTTTCTCACCGTAAAAGAATGAGACATCCTTGAAGACGATCTCGCCTTGATTGACCTTTAATTCTGTGGCACCCGGCTCATCGACTACATCTTGAGGATCCTGCATTACGGTGTAGGCTTGGGTCACAATGCCGATCGACTTGAAGAATTGAGGGATGATCTCCCCGGAGATCCAGAGTATGGCAATCACATTCCAGGTTGTGTTGAAGACCTGAATGATCTGTCCTGTCGAAATTTTCCCCGTCAGCCAGTAGTAGATCATAAAGCCGTTGAGAGAGATGCCTCCCACCAAAAAGACGATGGAGACAATGGTGTACATAAAAGCAACGTAGCGCTGCGATAGGTAGTTTTTCTCTTGTTCTCTGTTTTGATCGACCTTAATCAGGGCTTTTTCAAATCGAAAGCGGAAAAAGAGATTCACCGCAAAGTTGTTTGTCAGGCTGTCGATCATTTTCCCGGCAAGCGTACTTCTCACTTCTCCGTGTACGTTTGAGTAGTCTGCGCATTTGGGTGTGAAAGCAAAGATAATGACGTAATGAATCACGATCCAAGCTGTGAGAATCAGAGCAAAAAGACCACTTACATGGGCGAAAAAAACAATCGACAAAACGCAGGTGGCAAAGGCGGGAAGGAAGACCATCAGATTCATTAGAATAATCGAGACCTGGGTCACCATGTCATTGATCTTGTTCGACAAGCTGCCGGCGAAGTTCTCATTGAAGTAGTGTGGGGAGTGGCGTTGAACGTGCTCGAACATCGCCATCCGGATTTGTGCTTCGAGCTTGGAAAAGCAGTGCGCTCGCATGAAATCTCTTATACGGAAGGCAACTTCTACGAGGATCCAGAGTAGAAATCCTCCGAAGAGCAAGATTTTCAACATGGGCCAGGCGAGCGATCTATTTGTGTCGAACTGGTTGAGCGTATCGATGATGTGGCGAAGGATGTAGGGCCATAAAGTGGCGTCGAGCGACCAGGCAAGAGAGAGAAAGTAGATCCAGAAAAAGTACGCTTTTTGCGTGAGAACGAATTTCCAGATGAAACGAATCAGTCCCTTGGAAGAAAATTCACCTTTGGCGCTGTCCGGTCGATTCATAGATTTCCTCTATAAATTGGATATGGCACTTAGCGGTAAACTTTAAAAGAGATTATTTTTTGCTTTCGATGAAAGTAGTGAAATTTTTCATCGACTCGGGCAGTCTTTTTTTCCATTTGCGACCGAGAAAGAGCCAGAGAATGGGCGCAAAAAAGCCGGAAGCCTCGACTCGCTGGACAATGCGTACTTTCTCATCCCACCAAGGAGCAACATAGTGGTTATAGATCACTTTTGTTCCGAAGAATCTGGTCCTGCTCGTAAAGCGCTTCCCCTGCTCCGCAGAGAGAATAGTAAAGGGAGCTGAGAGACCGCCGGAGGGCTTGTTCTTACCCCCCGAGCCAGAGACAAACTCCCCGTTTAGGCTACTTGCTTTAAGGCAAGTATTCCAGCTTGGCCAGGAGGCGACATCTGACCAAGCTTCCCAAACCTCTTTAGGGCTCGCTTTTGCGTGAGTTTGTGCTTCAAGAGCCCATCGGAACATCCGCTACCCTTCAACTGCTGCGAAAGCCTTTTTCTTGGCTTCTTCGCGTCTTGTACAATAGAGAATGTAGAGGTTGCTACCTACGATAATAGCAGCTCCCACGAGGGTGTGCATTTCCACCGTTCTCTGCCACCAGAAGAAATCGAAAGCGACGACCCAGAAGAAGGTGGAGTAGTCGACCGGTGCGAGGGCTGAGCCTTGTGCAAATCGAAGAGCCTGGGCAATCGCATACTGTGCAGCAGCTGTGATGACGCCGACAAAAGCAAAAATGCCCCAATGCTCCCATGGCATCGATTGCCAGGAGTTCGCGAGGAAAAAGGAGGTCACGAGGATCATCATCAGGTTGGGATAGATCGCAATGGTCAGGCTATCTTCAGTCGCTGAGAGACGGCGCATCAGGATCTTATTGAGCGCACCGAGAAAGGTTCCGGCTAAGACCAGGAGAGCTGCCACTTCGATGAGATTGGAGCCGGGGCGCATGGCGATGATGACACCGATCAAACCGATACCTACGGCGAGCCAGCGATCTCGACCCGCTTTCTCTTTCAGCATCCAGGCGCTGAGGACAATCATGAAAAACGGCGAGGTGTAGCTCAGAGTATAGACGACCGTTAGTGAGCCCATTGAAAAGGCGTACATGAAGGCCGCGGTATAGAATAGATTAACAAGTAAGCGAATCGCGTGATGTTTTGGGTGCGATGTCGAGAGCGTTTTTTTCAATCCGCCCTGCAAGCTCGCCGCGATAAGGAGAGGTATCACTCGAGTCAGAGCTCTCAAGAATATTGTCTGCTGTACAGAGTAGATGCCCATGAGATGCTTGACGAAGGCATCGGAGAGTGGATAGAGGGCAAGCCCCAGGAGCATTAGGGAAATTCCCAGTACTGCTCGGTTCTGTAAGGTTCGGTTCTCTATGCCATCTGTACTCATTCAGTCCCCTTTGATTGTTAATGTGCAGAAACAAGATACACCGAATCAGTTCTTTCTGGCAAAAAATTCTTGCAAAACCCACAATTTGCACATCGAAATGAATCAAAATGTATTTTATCTCCCCATTCTTACTGAAGGCGAAGACAAGAGCTCCGCCTTGAAGAATCGTATTCGAAAAAATTACCAGCACTTACGCAAATGGGCCAAGAGAACGGAAACGAACTGCTTTCGCATTTATGATCGAGATATCAAAGAGTTTCCCTTAGCCATCGATTTTTACAACGGCCGATTCTGCGTCCATTTTTTTACCAGCAACCGCGATTCTGACGAGCCTCGAGAAGATCTCCATGAGGCTGCCACAAACGCCATATGCTCCCTTTTTAAAGCCGATCCCGATTCCATCTACTGGAGAACGCGGATCAAACGAGAAAAGACGGAGCAGTATGAGAAAGCGAGTGCCTCGAAAGAGTTTTTCACTGTTTGCGAATATGGGGTGCAGTTCAAGGTCAACTTACTCGACTACCTCGATACAGGCCTCTTTCTCGATCATCGAGAAACAAGGCAGCTCGTCGCCTCTCAGGCCAAGGATAAGCGCCTCCTCAATCTATTTGCCTATACCTGCTCTTTCAGTGTTCATGCGGCAGCAGCTGGCGCTGCATTTACGAAGAGCGTGGATATGTCCAATACGTACACAGAGTGGGGAAAAGACAATTTCCGCCTCAATGGCCTCATCCTGGAGAACAACCCCATCATCCGAGAGGACTGTTTGAAGTTCCTCGAAGAGAGCTCAAGAGAAAAGTATGATCTCATCGTGATTGATCCGCCGACGATCTCGCGCTCGAAAAAGATGGAGCGGATGTTTGACGTTCAGGTGGACTATGTCTTTTTGATCGCAAAGGCATTTGGCTTCCTATCTGATGGCGGGACAATTTTTTTCAGCACCAATTCGCGTAAATTCGTCTTTGATGAGAGTCAGTTCCAGGGATTTACCATTCAGGAGATCTCCCATAAGACGATTCCTGAAGATTTCCATGATCAGAAGATCCATCGCTGCTGGAAGATTTTTCGATAGTTAGAGACCAGTCGTGTCCTCCTCTTAATGAAAAAGAGCGAAAAAGATAGCACAATTATAGATTTGGGAGATAGAAAAAGCCCCCTGGAATAAGGAGGCTTTGAAGGGATAATAACTTCAAACTTTGTTTATTACCAAGGCATTGAAGGCTTGTAACTGCTCCAACTCGAGGCTTCTTTTAATTTGGCTGCAGCGGCTAGGGCATATACGTGCGCTGATGCTGCTTTATTTGTAATGTTACTAAATAACTCGTTGAGTAGATCATTTTGATCAGAAACAAGGCGATCTTTTCCAGAATTAAGGTAAGTATATAAAGTTTTATTTGCCGTTAGGGAAAGATCAAAAACAGCTTGAGTATCGTTTTTGCTTCTGTCAGCGTACTCTGAAGCCTGGGCTAGTTTATTTTGGAATCCTGAAATAGCCACATAAGCAACGGCTGCGATCGCAACGGCTCCTAATAATGTTTTACCATAAGATCTACCTGAGACCGGCGTCACAGCTTTATCGCCCATTTTCCCGGCTAGATTTTCATCTGATGAACTTGAAATGCCTGATTTCCTAAATTCTACTATTACCATGTTTGTTTCCCCAGTTTGTTTTACTAAACAATATGGAAGAATCATGAATATGACATAAAGATTTGGTTTTAAAAGATTTAGTTTAAGCGAGGCGCGCAGTAACGGCGAAGGATCTGCCAGATGATGAGCATCATGATAACGATCGTCACAAAGACAATGGGCAATGCAAGAGGCGTTCTAGGGATAAAGGCACCGACTACGAAGGTCCCCAGCACAGAGATGAGTGAGTTGATGAAGAGCAAGATGGCCGAGGCATTGGACTTATCTTTTGCCTGAGTAACTGCGCTCGATGAGGCGAAGTTGTACAATAGCGCATCGCCGAATTGAATGAAGACCTGCGGCAGAAAGAGAGCCCAGCCGCTCATCCAGCTGCTTTGGAAGAGCGCACCCATCAAAAGAGCTCCGAATAAAATAATGAGGATTCCCATCATCATGGAGTAGATGGCGCTTAACTTATCAGCGAGCCATACAGTCAAGAGAGCGCCTCCCGCGATACCAAAAGCAGGGACTAGATAAAAGACACCATAGGTTTCCGGGTTCAAGGCAAATCGTTCAATGGCGAGGAACGGCGCATCTTGGGCAAAGATAAACAGAATCGCAGTAGAAAGTCCCATGAGTGCGCTCCAGCAAAGGATGCAGGGATCTTTGAACTGAGTCGCGTAGCCTTTAGCAATATTTCTGATGCGAAGTGCCTTTCTATCTCGCGTCTTGCTAGTTTCCGGCAGAAGAAAACAGGAAAAAATCATGGCGACTGTGAAAAAGAGAAAAAACCAGAATCCCCCTCTCCATCCCATTGATTCTGTCAGATAGCCTGCAATGGTTGTTCCAATACCGGGTAAAATGGCGTAAGCGAGCATGGAGTAACCGAGGACTTTCGTCGCCTTGGCCCCGCTGTAGACATCTCCGATCATTGTGTAGCCAATTTTCAGCGCTACGGCACATCCAAAGGCTTGGACAAATCTGCCGAAGCAGAGAAATGAATAACTAGGGGTATAGAGGATCATCAGAGTGCCGACGAGAGAGATAGTTAAGCCGAAAAAGAGAGTATTTTTGCGGCCATAGCGATTGGCCAGTGGCCCATAAGGAAGGCGCCCTACAGCCGAACCGAAGAGAAAGATCGTCATGATCCATTGATCATCATATTCAGTCAGTCCGAATTCTCTAGAGAGTAGAGGAAATGCAGGCGTAAAGACGACAGCCGCGAGGGACAGAAAGGAGAAGAGTGCCATCAGCACGATGATGCGAGGAAATTTTAGCAACGAGTCCATATCTGTTGAACTATCACAGCGGACTTTATGAGTCTTCAAATTGTTTGGGGGGTAAAAAAAGGAATAATAGCGAAAGGTAAAAATAAAGTAAAGGGATTTGTGTGCGTCATTTACGACGTCACATCAAAGCCCCTTTATTTTCTTTGAAGGATTTACTGCGGTCTTAATGTTTTTAGAATCTCTGTTTCACCAGCTGTTAATTTGCCCTTCTCTTCCTTTCGTTCCAATTTCGCGAAGGCTTTGTCGTAGGCTTTTTCCTGCTTAGTGGAGAGCTTAGGATTATCTTTTCCAAGAGATTGGTTGAAAGCGAGGAGTGATGGAAGCTTTTTGCCAATGGTTGCCGATGATCTGCTGCTCTGGATTGTCAAGAGCGCTTCTTCGGGCGATAAGTCTTTATATTTGATGAGGTAGGCTGCAACGGCTGTTGCAGATCGGCCAACGCCTGCTCGGCAATGCACATAAACGTTGCCGTTCGGGTTACTTTTAAGCTGCTCATTAATGAAGTCAGCTGCTTGCTCCATCTCTTGAGTTCCTAACAAGGTGTGGTCTTTGATGTCGAGTCTCTTAAACCCTACGTCTAGTTTATCCCAATCACTTTGCTGGTAAGGCCGGGCAAATCCCGATCCCTTAGCTTCCCAATCTTCTTGGAGGGATAATACGGCTGTTACTCCGTGTTGCTCGTTTAGGTACTCTCCCCGATTCCCAATCTGGTTCGGCATGGCTCCTAAAATAATTCTTGTATCTTCATCACCAATCTTGATCGGATCAAAATTCTTTCTGAAAATATTCATAAGGGCTGTTAATTCAAAATCCATTGAGCCCTTCTCAACTTTAGCTGCAATCACAGGTAGAACGATGGTAGCTACTACGAGAGCTGAAATGACCCATCCCGGAGGGCTCAGCGCTAGAGCTACGGTAGTTGTTATGGCGCTCAAAACGACGACCCCTAAAAGGAGCTTTGAAGATTTAATGGTATTCCAGGCCTTGTCTAGAGTGCTAAAAGCGGAAGTGGCCGCTTGATTGGTTCTTTCATCTGTACTTGTTCGAGCGCTATCGATCAGTGGTCTTTCTTGGGATGTCGTAGGGCGGTCTACTTGGGCTATAGTACTCATAATGTCCTCGTAATTTGTATTAATTTTTATGTGTTTTCGGCGGTTATTATAGCTCATCCTTATAAATATTTGATTAATAATTGTGTTGGTTTTGTATTTATTTGTTTATTCATCCATGCAATACGCTGACATCTAGGTGCTTATGAATGGAACGGGCGATTAATGGGATGGAAAAAAGGTTTATAATGTGAATTTTAGTACTAATCAGTAATTAGTTGAGTTATTTTGAATAACAATAAATGTCAGGCGTGGGTATATTATTCGCAACAAAACCCCCGATGGAGATTCATATGGAAATTTCAAAAAATCAAGCTGCTTTTATTACAGTTTCAGCTCTAGCTGCTGTAACAGCCGGTAGCATTTTAGCCGCAACAGCCACCGCGTCTACAGTCGCAGCGGTTGCTTACGGAGTTCTTGGAGTAACATCCTTTGGCGCTTCAATGGCTTCTATTTCAGCGTGGGTTGACACCTCTGCTATAACAGTCAAAGACTATTTCTCTACTTTTCAGAAGCATGCCGGCATCGCGATTGCGGGAGCTTATACATTTGTAAGCACAGTGGTGATAGAAGGTTTTGTCAGAGGACTTGGCGATGGTATTAGCACGGCAGTTCGCAGAGCTCTTGCAGGACCTGACGTTACCATTCAACAGAGATAAACCCAAATAACCTGAAGGATCGGTTTTTGACTTCGTCAGCTTTTCCTCAAAATTTTGTCTTCGCTCGTGCCTTGCCTACCGGCAATGGTCACTTGCTCCAGACATAAATTTTGAGGAGCTTCCTTTTCAAAATCCCAATTCTTCAGATTTTTTGTGTATAATCGCTAATCTTTAGTTGTTAACAAACACCCAGGAATATTCATTGTTTCAATGAGCTGTTTCTGGGTTTTTTAGAACTTATCCGAATAAAACTTTTCGCCGATTTTCTAGATTAGTTTGGCCGATTTTCGATCTTTTTTTGGGGGGTAATATACGAATATTGATATTGCCCCCCAAAAAAAGGTCGAAAAGTGGCTCAAAATAACTAGAAAATCGACTGAAACTTTTTGTTCGGACAAGTTCTTTATACTCTCCTTCTCCCTTGACCCATTAATCTTTATGTCTTAAGAGTGGGGTTTGGGGATACTATGCAAAAATTCTGGCTAGCTGCTGCGCTCATGTTGCTCGGCTCGTGCACGCTTTCAATGTCTCGAGAAGAGGTGGTGGAAAATATTCTACCAACTCCTACTTTGGACGTTAGCATTTCAAATGCGCTCGAAGCATCCTGTTTTGTACGAGAAGATTGGCCTGCTGAGAACTGGTGGGAGATGTATGGCTCTGAGGAACTCAACGAGTTAATTGCGCTGGCCCTCAAGCAAAATCCAACTATTCAAACGGTTCAATCCAGGCTCGAATTCGCAAAGCAAAATGCAAACATCGAAAGAGCTCAGCTCTATCCCCTAATTGTTTTCGATATCGATGATCGACTGTCCTATTTGAGTAAAAATGGCTTTGCTCGCGATCTAAACAAATCGCTGAAGCTGGCCAATCAGCAGATCGATTTAGGTCTCTCTTTTACCTACGAATTTGACTTCTGGGGGCAGTATCGCAATCAATATTGCGCAGCTCTTGGAAGAGAAAAAGCAGCTCTCGCTGAAACAGCTCAAGCAGAGCTCGTGATTGAATCGGCTCTCTCTCAGGCTTACTTTGCTCTTGTGACGAACCTCGTTCGGAAAAAGCTCTACAACCAGCTCTACACAGTGCGCAAGAAATTCTATGAGCTGCAGCTCTTGTTAGAGAAAAAAGCTATCTACTCCGCTCTGCCTCCACTTCTTTCTGAAGAAGATGTCTTTCAAGCAGAGCAGTGGGTGCTGGCCATTGAAGAAGAGATCGCGGTCAATCGGCACACGGTCAATATCCTGGCGGGCAGAGGACCTGACGTGCCGATCATTGTAGCAGAAGATCTCCCCGCTCTTCCGAAACGTCTCGCTATCCCCGGCGAGATTTCCGTCGATCTCTTGGTCCGACGGCCCGATCTGATGGCTCAGATCTGGCGAACAGACGCCTTCGCCAAAGAGGTCGGTGTCGCGAAGGCGGTCTTCTGGCCCAACATCGATCTCTCTCTTTTCACAGGATGGGAGAGTCCCTGGAAGAAGATGTTTCAATGGGGCAGTAAAATGGTTAGCCTGCTTCCTACAATCGGCCTGCCGCTCTATACAGCCGGTGAGATCCAAGCCAATATCGATGCGAAAAAGGCGGAGTTCGATGAGTCGATCTTTCACTACAACGAAATGGTGCTGAAGAGCTTTCAGGAGGTCTCTGACCTGCTCGCTTTGGGCCGTTCGGTGTATGGACAGAAAGTTGAGCAGGTGAAGATCGTCAAAAATGCTGCTGAGCGCTATCGATTGACGCGTCTTTTGAAAGACAAAGGGATCAACAGCCTCCTACCTGTTTACATGGTTTTAGAAGAGCTGATCCAGAAGCAGCTCGATGACGTACAACTGCTTTACAGTCAATACCAAGTAAGCGTCAAACTGATTCAGTCGTTAGGTGGTGGTTATCTAACTGAGGAGTGCAATGCCGCAGGGTAAAACGCTCCATATTTCAAGATACTTTGCTCTGGTTTTTGTGGCCTGCTGTTTCGCAGGCTTTCTCTACTGGTATTACTACCTGCGCTACATCGAATTCACCGATGACGCCTACGTCCATGGAAACCCCGTCGCGCTCACTCCCCTGCATTCAGGGTTTGTCACTTCAATTCACACAGATGACACTTTTTTTGTGAAGAAGGGAGAGCTGCTCGTCGAGCTTGATAAAACTGATTTTCAGATCGCCCTCGAGTCATCCAAAGAGCAGCTGGCGCAAACGGTAAGGCAGGTGTGTGAGCTCTATCATCAGGTATATGTTTACAGTGCGGAGATCGATCTCAAGACGGCGATGCTAATCGTAGATGCACAGGACTATTTGCACCGTTACAACGTCTTTCGCCAAAGTGGCGTTTCTCTGGAAGATTATGAACATGCAATAGCAAGTCTCCGTGCACAGGCCGCATCTTTAGAGATGACCGGAGCCCAGTATCACAAAGCCTTGGCTGCCGTACAAAACACCTCGATCATGAGTCATCCTCTTGTCCTTGCCGCCACCGACAAGGTGCGCGATACTTGGGTCGCTCTCGTTCGTTGTAATCTCTACTCCCCTGTCGACGGACTCGCGGCTCAAAGGACCATCCAGGTGGGTATGTGGGTGCCGGCGGGGCAACCTCTCTTGACGATCATTCCCATGGATCAAATTTGGATTAACGCTAATTATAAGGAGACACAACTCAAAAGAATGCGCATCGGCCATAAAGTGGATGTCACGGCTGACCTCTGGGGTTACGATGTCATTTTCCACGGCGTGATCGTGGGTCTACCCGGTGGTGCTGGAAATGTCTTTTCTCTGCTGCCACCTCAAAATCTTTCAGGAAACTGGATCAAGATCGTACAGCGTCTGCCAGTGCGTGTCGCTCTAGATCCCGAGGAGGTCAGAGTGCATCCCCTGCGCCTCGGCCTCACCTGCAAAGCGATTGTCGATACAAGCAAAGATCCTGACAAATATGTTCCCAATGAAGGCGAAA
>JAJFMM010000199.1 GCA_021772165.1 Chlamydiota bacterium
TCGCCGCCGGAGCAGAAGGCTTTTTCTCCTTCTCCCGTCAGAATGATAACGCCGACGGACATGTCGTTTCTGGCGTCATTGAGAGCATGCATCATCTCATCGACAGTCAACGGGCGAAAGGCGTTGCGCACATGAGGTCTGTTGATGGTAATTTTCGCAATCCCATCCATTTTGTCATAGCGAATGTCTGTGTAGGTTCCAACAGATTGCCAATTCATAGTAATTGTGCTCATAGTAGCTCCGCGATTTTGTCAGGTTTTTCTAGATGCAGGGCATGGCCGGCACCGTCAATGAGATGAGCTCCTGGCCATGTGTTGTAAAGAGCGACGAATTTATCGTCATACTCTCCGTAGACGATTTTTAGAGATATCTTCAGCGATTGCAGTTTTTCCTTAAAAAAAGCTTGGCGACCCAAACTCCATTCCATCAGCGAGCGGGCGAGTTCTTTGGGGCGGGATGCTTTGCGCATGGAAACAATCTCCTGCTTTAACTCATTGTTATGCAGCATGGAAGAAAATAGCGGCTGATCATACCAAGAGTCTAAGAACTCGTCAAAAGGGAATGTGAGAATCTTCTGAGCCCATTTGCGATCTTCTTGCAGCCTCTGCTGTCTCTCTTCTTCAAGCGGCAGTCCATAGTGTGTGGAGAGAAGGGTTAGAGAGCGAATGCGAGAGGGATGGCGCAACGCGTAGCGAAGGGCGAGTCTGCCGCCTAGGGAATAGCCAACGAGATCGAGCGGCTCGGGAGGAAAAGCGCTTTCCATGAGATCTTCGATCTCCATTTCAGCCCAGGGAGTTTTTCCGTGGCCCGGCAGATCATACGCGTAGCAAGTGCGTCCTTTGATGTGAGAAACTACGGGCAGCCAGTCTTCACTGGATCCCAAGAATCCATGTAAAAAAACGAGAGGGGTTCCGATACCTTTGCTTAAAATTCTGCAGTGCAAATCTATCTACCTCCTACCTGACAGCTTGAGAGATTGAGAGAGCACTCTCCCAGAATTTGCTTTTGAAAGCATGCATTTTCTTTTCGGGAGGTAAAAATTTCAAAAAGTAGGGGACCTTTGTCGGGAAAGAGTCCTTCGAGATGGGTTGCAGCTTTGTAGGGAATGCCGAACATCTTTGCGGCCTCTTCAAATCGCATTGTATGACTAGCGGCGAAGATTTTTTCAAAATGCTCTGGTTCACAGTGAGTTGCGAGAGGTAGTTCTGAAAAGATGCCGCCTCCAAAATTGTTGGAGACGAGCAGTAAAAAGGGTGCTTCCAGATCTTTCAAAAGCGCGAGTGAAGTGAGATCGTGCAGGCAGGAGAGATCTCCGAGGATTGCTGCCATGGGCGTTTTCAGAGTTGTTGCAATGCCGGCGGCAGTGGCGATCTGGCCATCGATGCCCGATAAGCCCCGGTTTGCATAAAAGGTTTTTACAGCTTTGGGAAAGAGAAAGCGCTCTGCATTGCGAATGGGCATGCTGTTGGCGAGAAAAACAGACGCGTTTTCGGGTAGCCGGCAGCTGAGCTGCCTCATGAGATCGGGCTCTGTAAAAGGGTGCTCCTCTTTGAACGTTGCGTCGATCGAGTCTTGTAGGAGATCATCTATCCTTTGCCACTCTTTGAGCCAGCTCGACTCTGTTGAAGAGGCGCCTTTCAGAGAGAGGCAGAAAAGAGAGGGGTCTGCCTGGATGCGAACGGGTCTTGTGTGCAGAGGGTCGATCCGCTCTTTACCAGAGTCGATGTGCAAAACAGCTGCTCCTGTTTTTTGCATCCAAACAGGCAGCTCTTTGGAGGTGAATCTTCCGCCAAAATAGAGAATAGAGTCGGGGGCGGGAGCCGCCTCAGATCGAATCGCATAGTCGAAGTGCAAGATCTGTTCCGGCGTCCTCTGGCAACGAGCTTGGGAGAGCAGATCTGCAAAAACGGGCCAGCCGAGGCGTTTTGCCAGGTTGAGAATCTCATCTGTTCTGTTTTTAGCAAGGCGTCCAATGACAATGAGGCCGCGTTTAGTTTTGCTAAGGAGCTCCTCTGCATAAGCGAGTAGCTCGGTGCTTGGAGTCAGCTCCGGGAGGAAAAAGGGTTGAGGTAAGCCTTCAGGAAATGAAGTTTCTCTCTCGAAGAGCGGTTCTCGAAACTGGCAGTTGATCTGCACAGGACCACCTTGCATAGAGTGAGCCACGGCGTAGGCTGCTTGGGATCTTACGAAATTTTCACTTAGGGCGGCATCGGGACACGGTAGATCGGTTTGCCACGCGACGAAGTTCTGAAAGATTTTAATCTGATCTGTTGCTTGGTTAGCTCCGCAGTCTCTTAGCTCAGAGGGTCTGTCTGCTGTGAGGAGAAGTAGAGGGATGTTGCTGTGAGCGGCTTCCATGACAGCGGGGAGCAGGTTACCTACAGCGGTGCCGGAGGTCACAATGAGCGCTGCCGGAGCTCCGGAGGCCATAGCACAACCGAGCGCGAAAAATCCTAAAGAGCGCTCATCAAAATGGACGGTGAGATTAGCTTTGGTGTGTCTTGCCGCAGCCATCGCAAGAGGCGTGCTGCGCGATCCGGGAGCGATACAGAATCTCGTTACACCTTGTTGAATCAGCTGATCGATCAGAGAATGAGCCCATGCGCTATTTTTCATAAAAAAAGAGACCTCCATTGGATGAGTTTCTGTTCTGACTCTTCCCATTCAGCTTCTGGATCGGAGCCATCTACAATGCCTGTACCCGCATAGAGATAGGCTTGAGATCCTTTCACAAGACAAGAGCGAATGCCGACCGTAAAATCAGCTCGGTCCTTTTCAATGTAGCCAATCGGTGCAGCAAAGAGGCCGCGAGCGAACGGTTCTGTTTTTGCGAGAAAAGCCGCTGCTGCTTTGCGAGGATGACCACCCACTGCCGGAGTCGGATGCAGAGTTTTAAGCAGAGACAAATCGTCGATTCCCTCGCGTAGATGGCCGCTGAGTTTCGAATACAGATGGCAGAGCGTCGGCGTTTCAGCCAATGTAGTAGGAGTCGAAGCAGGGGCAGAAAGGCAAAGGGGAGAAAGCGCTTCGGAGATGGTTTCTTTGACGATGTTGAATTCGTGCAGATCTTTTTTGCTTTGTAAAAGTTCGCAGCCGTCTGCTTTTGGGCGGGTTCCTGCTAGAGCATCGCACTCGATGAGTTTTCCAATTCTTCTGTATAGCCTCTCGGGAGAAGCTCCTAGAAAGGCGCTTTCCGGGGTTGGTTGGAAGAAAAAAGCGGACTGTTCTGATCTCTTGAGAAGAGAAAAAAGCCCCAGTGCGTCAATGGGAGCTGTGCAGTCGATCTGCACTCTTCTTGCCAGCACCACTTTTTTAAATTCTCGATTGCGAATCGCCTGGAGCGCGTTTTGTATATGGTCGATCCATGCCTTGCGATCAGGGGAGGAGATGAGGCGTTGGATCTGAGGGCGCTCAACATCAGATGGAGAGATCTCCTCCTTTTCCATCCGCATGATAAAACGGGGCGTGATCGGAGACGGAAGAGAAAAATCTGCCCACTCAGGAGAGAGTTTTGAGCAGAAAGGTCTCCAGGTGAATGCGGGTTTTGAAGCGTCGGGTTGGCCAATGCCGCATCCGGCGAAGGCGAGATCTCCTTCTCTGTTTTTCCAGTAGAACTTCGGAAAAAGAGGCGTGGCGTTGAGCCAATCAAGGAGAGCATCAGCCATTAAGGCTTGTCGCCACGATAGAGAGTCACCGAGCCGAAAAGAAGAGGGATGGCTGTTGCTTGCATCCAGCCGCATTGCTTCATCCAATCTAAAAAGGCTTCTCCGTAGGTGAACTGCTCGATTGTCTTATTCAGATAGCGATACGCTTCACGGTCTTTAGAAATCCAGCCGCCCAGGCGAGGGAGTAGATGGCGAAGGTAGAAAAGATAAGGTTTTCTAAAAAGATTGTCAGGCAGAGAGAACTCAAGAATCAAGCAGCGGCCTCTTGGCGCCGTTACTCGATACATTTCAGAGAGAGCTTTTAAAGGGTCGTTCACATTGCGGATACCGAAGGAAAAGGAGCATACATCGAACGTGTTATCGGGAAAGGGAAGCTTCTCTGCGTCGGCTTGCTGAAAGGCTGTTTTCTTGCCGTAGGGTTTTTTCGCGAACTTGGACTCTGCGATCCCCAGCATTCCAGAAGATAGATCAATGCCTGCAGCTTTCTCAATCGATGCACCACTTTCAAACAGAGCTGCGATCTGGTCTCCCGTGCCTGTTGCCAGATCAAGAAGAGATAGATTTTCTCTGGAGGGAAGTTGGTCTGCTAGCGAACGGCGCCAGCGCATATCAAGACCGAGTGATAACACACGGTTAGCCATGTCGTACTGCGGAGAAATCCGGTCGAACATTTCTGGAACGGAGGATTTTTCTTTTTTCATGGAGTCAGCTTAGAGACTATAACCGAATTTTGCAATGCAGGTTTTCGCTCAGAGGCTCCTCTCAAA
>JAJFMM010000200.1 GCA_021772165.1 Chlamydiota bacterium
GCATCGGCAACATCGTCGGGATCTGCACAGCCGTACAGATCGGAGGCCCCGGCGCGCTATTTTGGGCGTGGATTGGAGGACTTTGCGGAATGCTCATCCAGTACTCTGAGGTTTTCCTCGGGTTTCGCCATCGCGTCGCTAACAATAAAGGTAGCTACGACGGCGGACCGATGTACTTTCTTCCAAAAGCGTATAAAAAGCCCTGGATCGCTCCCCTCGTCTGCTTTTTGCTCTGCATCTATGGAGTTGAGATCTTCATGTTCAACGTCATCACCGACAGCATCTCCACCAACTGGAACATCAGCCCCTTGATCGTTATCGGCTTTCTTCTGACCGCAGTCCTTCTTGTCGCCAAAGGCGGCATCAGCCGCGTCGGCGAGATATGCAGTGCGATCATCCCCGTCTTCATCATCACCTACATGAGCATGTCACTCTGGATCCTCTGCCAACACCTCCCGGAGATCCCCTCCGTCATCGCAACAGTCTTCAAAGGAGCCTTCACACCACAGGCAGCGGCAGGCGGCTTTGCGGGCAGCACCGTGATGCTCACGATTTCGATGGGCATGTCCAGAGGCGCTTACTCAGGAGACATCGGCGTCGGCTACACCTCCGTGATCTACAGCGAAGGCCACTCCACCCAATTCAAACGGCAGTCCGCTCTGACGATCGTCGGCATCTTTCTCGACACCTTTGTGATCTGCACACTGAGTATTTTCCTTGTTCTTTTGACAGGCCACTGGAATAGCGGCATCGACGTCACACTGATGGTGCAAGAAGCGCTAGGACAGCACTTCCCCTTCATGGCATTTTTCATGCCCTTCTTTCTGTTCCTACTCGGCTTTTCAACGATCCTGGCCTACTTTGTCGTTGGCCTGAAATGCGCCAAGTTCATCTCGCCGAAATGGGGACCGAAATTCTACTATCTCTACGCCTGCACATCGCTACCCCTCTTTGCTTTTGTGGAAGCGACACAAGCATTCCTGGTCATGTCCCTGGCCGGAGCCCTTCTTCTGATCCTGAACCTGACCGGCATGCTGCTTTTGCGCAAAGAAGTTGAGTTTGGTCTAGAAGAGATTTCTGTAGCTCCAGTTGATAACACTTGAAACAAGCCGGCAGATATTTCTCTTCTGCGCCCAGCTCGACAGACGGACCCGCATCCACCGCATGGCCATCAACATATTTGAGATTCATAATCGACTTGCGATTGCAATAGTGGCACGTCGCCTTCACCTCTTCAATCGAATCGGCCAGCTCCATGAGACGACGCGATCCCTCAAATAAACGCGATTTGAAATCGGTACGTAAACCGTAACAGATAATGGGAATACCCCAATCGAGAGTGATCTTACGCAGCTCATCAATGGTTTTTTCAGACAGAAATTGCGCCTCATCGACCAGAATGCAGCTCACATCCTTGTAATCCATCTCCAGAAGAGATAATTCCGGATGAATGAGAAGATCAGCTTCCTGCTCAAGACCGGCTCTAGATTTAATCCACCCCTGACCAAAGCGCGTGTCCATAGAGGGCTTCATAAGCAGGATTTTTTTATCCTGCTGGCGATAGTTGTGAGCAACAGCTAGCAGATTGAGCGTCTTTGCGCTACCGACAGTGCCATAGCGAAAATAAAGTTTTGCCATAAGAATCTCTCCAAAAAAAGTCTAGCCTACCTGAACTCTTTTTTTCAAAAAACAGCAAAATCTTAAGATAAGTTTATACTACAAAAAATCAACCTAATCATTTACAATATAGGCTCAACATAAAAGGAAGTTATTCCATGACGGTACAATACATTTCTTCTTTCCTCCCAATTACCAACCAAGCTTACCCTGAAGAGGAGTCTAACTCGACTCTGAAGACAGCCAAATTCGCCCGATTCATCCTGGCCCTCCCCTGTCTGCTGGCACAAGATGCGATCCAAGCAGTTTTTCCAGAGGAAAACCCAACATCCGTCTTTCAAATTAATACTTTAGCGGCCATAGGAGCGCTCACCGAAACAGCCCTGGCCTTTAGCGCCTATCACCTCTACCCCAGCTCTCCACACACACCACCCCCATCACCTCCCACCTACACACCTCCACCCACACCTCCCGAGGCAGCGGTTTCATCGTTTCCGGGATGGGGACCTACAATCTGTATGGCCTCTATTGCGGCATGGGTTCTGCTCAAAAACGATGAAAGACCAACAAACCAGCTACCCGAAGCGACCATTTTGCCGGGCCCCATTCAGCTCCCCGCCTACACCCAAACACGCGAAGAAATGCCTGCTTCCGTTGAAAAGTATCCTTTTTTAAACGTTTTAACTATTGAATTTCTGGATAACATGTTTTGGGAAGTTATAAAACGACCCGAGGGCACCATTCCAATCCCCCAAACCTTATCACCCCACTTGCATCCCGATTTCTTCCACCCCAACGCCCAACGAGTTGAGATCAACCGAGATGACTTTGTCTTTGTATTGATAAAACTTTACTGCTTAAAGGAGAGGGGAGAAACAAACCCTGACTATATAAATAATTTTATGTTCGATTACTGCGAAAGAAATTCTGCATTACGTTACTTTACTCCCGCCAGTTTTAACGCTGTGGTAAAAAACATCTATCTATCAAGAGAGAACACGGAGAGGCTTGGTAATTTTAACTTTAGTGTAAAAACTGAACATAACCTTCCTTTCCCCAAAACCTATACTATTCCCGAGTACTTAGATTATTTGCACAATCGTTATACCTCCACGCAGCATCAAGCGGGGCAAGCTGCCAATGCCCAGCAAGCTGCGAATGCGCAAGCTTTTGGTTTGGGGTCAGCGTGAACAAAATCAATGCATGAAAATTGTATTTCACACCTATCTAGTCACTCCTGATTTAGGGCTTCTCAGGGCGTTGTTGCATAAATAGCTGCGGATAAGGTTCTCCTTGCTCTCAAGCCAGTGAGTCTATAAATTTTTTGTTGCAACACAAAATTTGAGGCTCGACATGGCATCCAAGAAAGATACAACTCCTTCCAAGAAGAAAGGCAAGTACCGCATCCGCAACTGGGGAGAGTATAGCCGATCCCTGGTGAATCGGGGAAGCATCACTTTTTGGTTCGATGAA
>JAJFMM010000003.1 GCA_021772165.1 Chlamydiota bacterium
AAGAGAGTCACTCCTTCAGCGAGTGCATCAGCGTACTCTGGATGTAAAAGGAGGGTGTGCCGGTTTTCTTCTATTGAGACGTTAGACTTTGCTAAAAATCTCAATCCTTTGGCGACGATGGGAGCGAATTTGTGACATAGCAGAAGAGTGGTCAGATTGTCTTCTGTATAGATTGTTGCTTTTTTTAAGATCTCAATGCCTTGAGCGAGCTGGAGAGCCGAGTCAGGGTGCTGTTCAAGAGCGATCAGCTCCTTTTCTTTCATATTTGGGAATTGAAGGGACTGCTCTCTGATTTCTTGCACTCTCGCTTCAAGATCAGTCGTTGAGGAAGATTCGGCCGGAGCAGCTGTCTGAGATAGGTATAAGGATATGGAAAGAGGTGTCATCTTGTCTGTTTTCCGGCATCAAGAGCTGGGGAATCAAAATCGCCCTGTTTGGCGACCTCTCTCAATGCATCGAGAAACTGCTCTGGTTGACGCACATGGGGATTCTCTTGTAACCATTCGTTTCCCCTCTGGAGGAGAAGATCTGTTTTGTCAATCGCTTGAACCTCAGGATTTGAGAAAAAGAAATTAATGGCATCGGTGGGGTCAACTTCATCTTTTTCCACGGGATCGATTTCCAATCCTGGGACATTTCCTTGAAGCACACCTACTACTAATTCTACCATTTTACCGGTATTGCAGATTCTCATGCCCTCATCGATAGAGTCTGCCAGAGAAGAGATCATCGAGAGCTTTGCATTTTCGAAATCCTTTGGATCCGGCAGGCCGTGGATGAACATCCAGAGACGAGCTAAGATCTCTTCACCAGTTAGTTCCAATCCGGCGATAGACCAAGGATCCTGAGGTCCTATCAGAGCGGGGAAAAGATCCATTTTTTTATCCCTGGACTCGCCTTCTAAAACGTACAAGGCATTGAATTTAACTAAACTAGCCTCTTGAAGGTGTAAATAGTCTCTAAATCCCTCTGCAAGTTTGAGGATGAGATCTTGGTCAAGAGCTTGATCCTCTTTTAGTTTGATGAAGGCATCTCTGACTTGTTCCTCTCGACTGTGAACGTTTTCTCCTTGAGCGTGTAGGTAACCCAAATCATTGCCTTTGAGTTCTGTTACTAAAGCGTGTGCGATTGCAAAAGCTTGCTCAGGGCTCGTGGAAAGAAGATCTAAGCTCTCCTGTGATAGGAGGTCATTGTGATGTAAGAAAGAAGTTCCCATGAAGAGTGGGGAAATAGACTCCGGGGATCTGAGAAAACGTTCTATATTTTCCGGCTCGAGGAGGTGGGCTATCTCTAAACAGCGAATAGCTAAATTGAGCATAGGAAGCGCTTCGGGAGCCTCTGTAAAACGAAGCAGCTGCTTGAAGTGTGTTTCTGTTAAGATTGCAGCGCAACTCATGATCCTGAGCAAGTAGGAGAAGACTTCGTCTAAGTGTGAATGGTCAAAAAGAATGTTTAAATGCGCTTGGGTTAGGAGGTCAGCTATTCTTAAGCTCTCAATTCCCGTTCCTAGGGCAGGACTTTCTAAAAATGCTTCTATGTTATTTTCTGACAGCAGACCTTTTTCTTCTAAACCCATGAGCCCTAGGGTTATGTAGAAGGCTTGCTCTTCGCTGTACTGAAGCAAATTCTCGAACTGTTGTTGCGATAGTTTAAAAATATCACTCAAGTCGCAGAGCATTAGAATGGCAGATTGGACATTCAGCGGTCGTTTAAGAAAAGCGTTGTAGTTACTCTGTGAGAGGAGCTTTGCCTTGCTGAAGATAAGGACTTCCTCTCCATCCGCCTGTTGCTCTTCCAATTCCAATGGGGGAATCTCCGATGAGTGCCGTGTGGTTGCTTTATAGATCGCAAAGATTGCTAACGCCGCTCCTATCGTGTAGGGAGTGACTGTCAATGATTTGGAGGAGTCGGTAGTAGAGAGTGTTTGAAAAATAGCAAAAGCAACCATCGCAACAACGCCGGTGGTAGTTGCAGATTGGATATCGCTCCACGTCCAATCAGGAATGCGAGGAGTAGCTCTGTCGATGGTCGGAGAAGTCATGGGATTAAAATTTCGTGTTTTTTGAGGCCAATAGTATGGAAAAGAGATGGTTTGGTTGCAATCTAAAAGGTGGTTAACACTAGTGAATTCTCTGAGTCGTAATCGTTTAGACGAGCGGTTTCTCTTAACAGATCGAGAAAGCCCTCTCGCTTGAGCACTTTGGAATTCTCGCCTAATCAGATGATCCCTGCGTTAAGGAGCTCTTCTGTATTGTCGATTTGTTGATGCTTAGGATCTGAGAAGAAGGTATTGAGAGCTTCGGTAGGGGCAACTTCGACTTTTTCCACTTAAAAGAAGGTAGACGTTGGGTCTATGTCGATGAGGATATGGATTTTTCTCGATGTGGGAGCTCTTGAGCGTAGCGTTGTGAGGCAATCGGAGAGGGGCATGATGTTTCCTGTCTTAGTAAGGAACTGGAAGCGGTAGCGGTCTTTGATTTTAGGGTGGCCTGCGGGCAGGGCTGGTAGGATCTCTGTGTTGGGCAGGGCCGCGGACACAAGAGCTGTTCGGAATTGGGTAATTGCTTCGAGCGTCTCGTTTTCGTCAGGTCCGCTGAAGACGACTTTGGCCAGGCGACAGAATGGGGGGAAGGAGAAGAGTCTTCTCTCATCAATTTCGCGGGTGTGGAAGGCCTGATAGTCTTGCGTGGCGGCGAGGTGGAGGAGGGGATGTTGAGGTAAAAATGTTTGCAGGATCACCTCGCCTTTGAGCTCGGAGCGGCCGGCTCTGCCGGAGGCTTGTGCGATGAGCTGGAAGAGCGATTCTGAGGAGCGAAAGTCGGGGATCTGCAGCGCTGCATCTGCATTGAGGATGCCGACGAGGGTGACGGATGGAAAGTGAAAGCCTTTCGCAATCATCTGTGTGCCGATCAAGACGTCTGCTTTATGTGCGCGGAACTGCTTGAACATCTCTTCGTGGCTATTTTTTTTCTGTGTGGTGTCGCGGTCCATGCGCAGTGTGCGCACATCGGGAAAGATGGCGCAGAGACTCTTTTCCACGTGCTCGGTGCCAAAGCCGCGAAATTCCATCTGCGAGGAGCTTTGGCAAGAGGGGCACTGTCGCAGCAAGTGCGTCTGGTAGTCGCAGAGGTGGCAGCGCAGGGTGTTTGGCCCTTTATGGTAGGTCAGTGAGAGGTCGCAGTGTGGACATTTTGCGATGTAGCGGCACTCGGAGCAGATCTGCATGCGCCGATAGCCTCTTTTGTTGAGCAGCAGTAGCGTCTGCTCTCCTTTTTTTGTTTTTTCTTTGATTGCGTCGAGGAGATCGGGCGAAAAGTGGGAGAAGCCGCCTGCTTTATCGAGCGCGCTTTTCATATCGATGATGCGCATGGTGGGCTGCGAGGCTTTTGTGGCTCTCGAGGTGAGGATGTTGAGGCGGTATTTTCCGTTTATGGCGTTGTGGTAGGAGTCGAGAGAGGGCGTGGCACTGCCGAGGAGGACGACGGCTTTTTCGAGTTTGCCGCGCATCACGGCGATATCGCGAGCGTGATAGGTGGGCATCTCTTCGTTCTGTTTATATGAGCTGTCGTGCTCTTCATCGATGATGATCAGGCCTAGATCTTGCGCGGGGCAGAAGATCGCAGAGCGCGCGCCAATGGCGATCTTGGTCTCGCCTTTTTTTAGCGATTCCCAGGCGGCGCTGCGCTCTCCCAGGCTCTTTCTGTGGTGCAGGACGGCGAGCTTGATGCCGAAGCGCGCACGGAAGCGCTCAATCGTTTGGGAAGTGAGGGCGATTTCAGGGACGAGTAAGAGAGCGCTTTTTCCAAGATCGAGTACTTGCTGGATCGCTTGTAGGTAGACCTCAGTTTTGCCACTTCCGGTGACACCGAAGAGAAGGTGTGTTTTGAAGGTGCCGCTTTGCAGGCTCTCTCCGATATCTTTGAGGCATGTCGCTTGTTCTGCATTGAGTGTTTTGGGCGGTGAGGGGAAGAAATCAGCATCTTCTAGTGCGTCGTCTACGATTTCTTCTAGCTGCAGCGCTTTTTTCTTCACCAGAGAATCGATGGGAGAGCGGGAGATCTCTAACTCTTCGAGTAGCGCGGAGAGAAAGGGTGGTTTTTCAGCGTTGAGGATTTTTTCTAGTACGGAGGCTTGTGCGCTCTGTTTGCTTTGCAGCTTTTTGCAGAGTTCGAGTGCAAGCTCGCGCGTGGTGGCCAGTTTCACGGTGAGGCGTGTTTTGGGTTTGATCTCGCGGCGAACGTTTGGCGGGGTGAAGCATTTCATGGTGCGCTGCAGAGAGGTGCAGTAGTAGCGCGACATCCAGTGGGCGAGCTGCCAGAGAGGATCGGAGAGAGTGGTTTGAGTAATGAGGCGATGCAGGGGGCGCAATTTGGCGAACTGTGAGGCTTTTTTCAGCGTCGCGATGGTGCCTTTTCTAAGTGAGTTTCTTACATAGACCTCAACGCGGCTGCCGACTTGGATCGAGGCGCGAAAGGTCTCTGGAATCTCATAGTCGAGAGGCTTTTCGAGGTTC
Source organism: Chlamydiota bacterium (assembly GCA_021772165.1). GTDB lineage: Bacteria > Chlamydiota > Chlamydiia > Chlamydiales > SM23-39 > JAKBAE01. The sequence continues at coordinate 4,514 of JAJFMM010000003.1, forward strand.
TGGTCGAGGAGTACTTCGGCTACGCGAGCTTCTGACATAGGGCTTTCCAAAGGGAGCGTTTGAGTAGGGGATCTTTCAGGTAGAGGGAGAGGTCGGGGAGTAGAAAGAGCGGGGTTTTTTGCAGGAATCTCTCGGAGTGAGTCGGCAGCTCGCGGTAGTATTGTAAGAGGTTGGGTAGTTGCCAAAGCGTAGAGTCGCAGATGATGACAGTTTTGAGCTCTGCTACGGAGAGAAAGGCTTCCCACTGCTTCTCGTTTTCAATCGAGTTGCACTGGATCAGGCGCGCGTCTCCAAAGGCCACATCGAGCGCTTGAGAGAGATGCTCGAGCAGCTGGCGGTGCGGTTCCGATTCTTGATAAAAGAGTAGGGAGATCGAAGCTGCTTGATTGCGCGTTTTCCAGCGCTCGGAGATCTGCTTGGCTAGGGTGTCTTTTGGGATCTCGTCGAGGATGCGGATCTGGGGAGAAATTTTAGCAAAGAGCTTTCGGAGATCGTCAAAGCGCTCTAGAGGCTGGCGAGCAGGTTTTTCGGTCTGAGCAGGAAGGGTGATCGCCGGCGGCTGAGGTGTTGCTGCAGCTGGTTTCGGTTTTTCCTTTTTTGGAGGCGGGGCAACAGGCGCTGGCGCGGGTTCTGGCGCAGGTTCTGGTTGGGACTCGGCTAGCGGGGTGGGTTTTAAGGTGCGGTAGAGGGTGCGGAAATAGTCGCAATCATCAGCGGAGGCTAGAAGAGGTTCTTCAGCAAGAGCGGCTTGCTGGATTTGGCGAATAAGATCTAATGCTTCGCTGTAGAGGGCGTCCATCTCAATCCCTCGAAGAGAACTTCGTGTTGTTTACAGAAGCTTTCAAAGCCTCTTTGGGAAAAACCCTGCGCGATGACGTGGCGCAGTTCAAGGGGATCTTGGAATAGGTTTTGGAGAAGCTGTTCAATGCTTCTATTTCCAAGATGCTTGTTGAGTCTCTGGCGCAGTTCGACAAGTGCGTACATAGGGGCTTCACTTTCTCTGCAATCTGAGAAATGTTCAGCAAGGAGAGGGAAGAACTCCTGCAGTTTTTCAAAAATGATGCCTGCGGAATGTTTACTTCGACGCACTCGGCAAACGATAACTTGTAAATCCTCGAGGGCATTGAGCAGCTCTTCTCCCTTTTGGGAGTTTTCTAACAGGGCTTCGCAATAAATGCAAAGTTTGCGCAGGATTCCCAGTTTCATCATAGGCATTCCCTCTAATAAATCGGGATGTAATTGCTGGATGCCTTGAAGAAGTTGGTGCGATTTCGCCAAGGAGAACGTGGAGGCGATCTCGAGTGCTCTCGCATATTCATGCAAGATGAATTGAAGGCACAGGGCCTTCGCGGAGGTTTTATCTAAGTTCGTTAGTTGTGCTGCGATCATAGGTATGGAAAACAGGTCGAGATTCTAACACAGATATCGAATCGAGAAAAACATTTTTTCTTAAGGGAGGTCTGAAAACCCCGCTTTTGCGGAGGTTGCGAGGGATTTTTGGCCACACAGCTATTTGGAGAACGAAGTAAACTTCTAAAGGAAACACTGGGCAATTCATGCTTTTAATTTCGGGGATCAAATCTGCTGCGATCGAGTTTTCGGAAGTCGCTAACCGGGAAAGGTTGACGACTTCCTCCAAACTCGATCTCGCTACGATTTGCTCTCCCGATCTCAAAAACAGCAATTACCCAGCGCTTCCTAAAGTTAACGGGTTCGAAAATCGCTCTGTGGATTGCAATCCCATTTTTTCGCTTAAAACAGTGGAATGCAATACATAGTCAGGGGGTGTTGATTAACAGGATTCTAGGATTCTAAGTTGAGTAGGGCATCGACAAAAGAGGTTGGATCGAAGGGTTGTAGATCTTCAGCACCTTCTCCTGTTCCGGCCCAAATAATAGGAATGCTGAACTGCTTCTGGATGGCAACCGCGATGCCGCCTTTTGCCGAGCCGTCGAGCTTCGTTAGGACAATACCGGAGAGAGGTGTGAAATTATGGAAAGCTTCTGCTTGGTCGAGCGCGTTCTGTCCGACTGTCGCATCGAGGACGAGGAGAGTCTCGTGCGGGGCGCCTGGGATCTGCTTGTCGCAGATGCGTCGGATTTTAGCGAGCTCGTGCATCAGTTCTGTTTTTGTCTGGAGTCGTCCCGCTGTGTCGATCAAAACGATTTCAGCACCGCGCGCTTTAGCAGCGGCTAATGCGTCGAAGGCGACGGCTGAGGGATCGCTGTTGGGCTGCGATTTGATCAGATCTGCGCCAATTTTTTTGGACCAGCGCTCGAGCTGCTCGACTGAGGCCGCGCGGAAGGTGTCGCCGGCTGCGATCAGCACTTTTTTGCCACTTTTCCGATAATGAGAGGCGAGTTTGGCTAGACTGGTTGTTTTTCCACTGCCGTTGACGCCGACGATCAGGATGACGTGGGGCGTTTGGAGTTCAATGGGAGTCGGTGTAGTAAAAAAGTTCAGGATCTCTGTACGGATGGCTTGTAGGATCTGGTCTGTGGGCATGTCAGCGTTTTTTCTAAGAAGAGAGCGCACTTTTTCCACGAGTTCGGCAGAAAGGGTAGCGCCTAAATCCGCTTCGTAGAAGAGTTTCTCTAGCTCTTCATAGGCTGATTCGTCGATCGTTTTGGAAAAAAGGGTGCGTAGCTTCTGCCCGAGATGGGACCCTATTTTCGTGAAAGGAGATGTGATTTTCTTTAAAAATTTAAACATGCATTTGCCCGAAAAGGCCATTCTAGCAGATAAGAAGGATTGAAGAAAGGATCCTGATGAACCTGCACGAGTACCAAGCTAAACTAGTTTTGCAAGAATATGGCATTCCCATGCCAGCTTTTGCCGTTGCGGCAACAGTAGAAGAGGCGAGAAAAGCTGCCAAAGACCTAAAACTCGAAAAGGCCGTGATTAAAATTCAGGTCCATGCGGGCGGTCGCGGTAAGGCCGGTGGCGTTAAATTTGCCAAAAGTGCCTCTGAGATCGAGACAATAGCCGAATCACTGATCGGCATGAAGGTAGTCAACCGCCAGACAGGCCCCGAGGGGGTCGTCGCGGAGAAGGTCATCATCACAGTGCCTGCTGATATCGCCAAAGAGTATTACCTGAGTGCGCTAATCGATCGCAATCAGGCCACTCCCATTTTGATCGCATCGCCGGAAGGGGGTATGGAGATCGAAGAGGTGGCTGAAAAATCGCCTGAAAAAATTCTAAAGATGCCGTTTTCTTTCGATGGCAAACTGCGCTCTTATCAGCTCATCCGTCTTGCGAAATTCATGGGATGGACGGGAGATACTGCCAAGCAGGGCATGACTTTGGCCAAGAATTTGGCTAGATGCTTCATCGAAAAAGACGCATCTCTCCTGGAGATCAATCCTCTGGTATTGACCTCGCAAGGTGAGATCCTCGCTCTCGATGCCAAGATGAGCATCGATGACAACGCACTGTTCCGTCAGTCGGCGATTGTGAAGTATTTCGATTCTACGCAGATCTCTCCGCAAGAAGCGGCAGCCAAGGAGCACGATCTGGCCTACATTGCGATGCATGGCGAGATCGGCTGTATGGTCAACGGCGCCGGCCTGGCGATGGCGACGATGGATATCATTCAGTTGCACGGTGGCGCGCCCGCGAACTTCCTCGATGTCGGCGGCGGTGCAACGAAAGAAAAGGTCTCAGAGGGCTTTCGGATCATTCTTTCAGATCCCAAGGTGCGCGCTCTGCTGGTCAATATCTTCGGTGGCATCATGAACTGCGCAACGATTGCAGAGGGCGTTATCTTCGCGGCCAAAGAGCTGAAGATCACGGTGCCCATCATTGTGCGTCTCGAAGGAACAAATGTACAAGAAGGCAAGCGGCTCTTTGCCGAGAGCCATCTTAAAATCTCCAGCGCTGATAGCCTAGAAGCTGCAGCAGAAATGGCAGTTCAAGCAGCAAAGGGCGGGTAGAGCATGGCGATTCTCATCAATAAAAAGACACGTGTGATCGTGCAGGGAATCACCGGCAAGGCCGGACGCTTCCATGCAGAGCAGTGCCTCGAATATGGCACAAAAATCGTAGGTGGAACCACACCGGGAAAAGGCGGACAAGAGCTGTTCGACGTGCCTATCTTTGATACGGTGGCCGAAGCCTACGCGGCGCTGCATCCCGATGTCTCACTTATTTTTGTACCGGCACCTTTTGCTGCCGATGCGATTTTGGAGTCGGAAGATGCGGGGGTGCCTCTCATCGTATGTATTACCGAGGGAGTTCCTGTGCGAGATATGCTCGAGGTCAAGAGAGTGATCAGCGCCTCGAAAACCTCTCGTCTCATTGGACCGAACTGTCCAGGGCTCATCACACCGGGTGAGTGCAAGATCGGAATCATGCCGGGCTACATTCATAAAAAAGGCAGTGTCGGCATCGTATCGAGATCAGGGACACTGACCTATGAGGCAGTTTGGCAGACCACACAAAACGGTCTTGGACAGTCGACATGCGTTGGGATTGGAGGAGATCCTCTCAATGGCACCAATTTCATCGATATCCTTGAGCAGTTTGAAAAAGATAGCGAAACCAAAGCGATTCTCCTGATGGGAGAGATCGGCGGCGATGCAGAAGAGCAAGCAGCCGAATGGTACAGCAAGCATGGATCCAAGCCGCTTGCGGTGTTCATCGCAGGCGCGACTGCGCCGGAAGGCAAGCAGATGGGCCATGCGGGAGCGATCATCTCTGGCGGAAAAGGAACTGCTGAGGCAAAATATGAGGCCTTTGAAAAAGCGGGAGCCGTTATTACGCGGAGTCCTGCGCAGATGGGTCTTGCTGTGGAGAAAGCTCTAAAAAAATGATCGTCATTCCAGGACCAATACCAGTTCTTATTCATCCTTTTTTCTGGGTACTTGCCGCATTTATTGGCTGGATCAACGGCCGCAGCATCATGGGCATGTTCGTCTGGATCGGCATCATCTTTGTCTCTGTATTGATTCATGAATTTGGCCACGCTCTAACAGCTGTGGCTTTTCGTCAAAAAGCGAAGGTTCAGCTCGTTGCAATGGGAGGCTTAACCTCTTACGAGGGGCCAAAGCTCTCGTTTTGGAAGCAGTTCATCATCGTCCTCAACGGACCTTTAGCAGGGATGCTTCTCTTTCTGATGGCGCTCTTTGTCTTGAAAGCGCCTCTGTCAGCCTTTTGGCAATATGTCTTTACGATGACGATGATCGCCAATCTCTTCTGGAGTGTGGTCAACCTGCTGCCAGTCTTGCCACTCGATGGCGGGCAGCTGCTCAGGATCGTTTTAGAGGGCTTTTTCGGCATCAAGGGCTTTAAAGCATCGCTACTCATCGGCGCTGGCATCGCAGCTCTTTTGAGCGGCTATTTCTTCATCATTCAGTGGTTCTTGGTCGGTGCGATCATGTTCCTCTTTGCGTTTCAAAGCTTTGATCAATGGCGCAAGAGCAAGCTCGCGAACCCCTCTGATCGAAAAGATGATTTTAGAAAAGAGCTGTTAAAGGGCGAAGAGTTGTTGCAGCAGGGCGATAAGTCCGGTGCAACCCAGCTTTTTGAAGCAATTCTACAAAAAGCACCCGGCGGAGTCCTTGCCTCGAGTGCCTCGCAATTTCTCGCCTTTCTCTACGCAGAAAGTGGTAAGAAAGCAGAGGCCTATCAGCTGCTTCTTCCGATTAAAAAACATCTAGCCAATGACACCCTTTGTCTCCTGCATGCTCTGGCAGCAGAAAATGGCAATCATGAGCTTGTTGCAGAGCTATCGGCAGAGTGTTACCAATTTTCACCAAACAGCGACGTGGCAGTGCGCAATGCGAGAGCCTTCGCAAAGCTCGGTAAGCCTGAGCCTGCGGGTGGGTGGCTCCAGACGGCATGGCAGCACGGCTCCTTTGATTTAAATAATCTCTTACAAGAAGAGTCCTTTTCAGGCGTACGCGATAATCCGGTATTCCGCGGGTTTATTGATCCCTTAGAAAAATAGATGCTTATTTATCTTTCCTTCATAATTCTGTAATAAACTATTTCTGAATTCAACAATGAGGGTCTATTCTATGAGCAATATCCACAATCAAATAATTTTAAAAAATGCGGCAGAACAGGGTTTTTCTGTAACAAATTTTTTAGACAATTTGGGAGATAAGTGCATGGCTTCTGGTCGGAGTCATTATGAGGGAAGAGTTTATACATTCGATGTGAAAACAGCGGAACTCTCTTTGGGCGATTTCTCCTCTACTCCATTGACGATTGGCATGAGAGTTGGAGAATTTGTCGGACGAATTCTTAAAAACATTGCTTGTTTCTTTAATTCTGATATTAAAATGAAGTATCAAGTTGGTACTGAAGATAATAGAGATACAATTGACACTCTTCGGGAGGTTTTTGGGAATAAGCCTGTTTTACAGCCAGATGGCGGCTATAAGCGAGATAGGGATGACTTCAA
>JAJFMM010000021.1 GCA_021772165.1 Chlamydiota bacterium
CTGAAGGCGAAGGCGTCCATCGCCTGAACGTGCTCGATTTCCAAAAACAGATCCGCAGCTGCCCAAAACCGATCGTTGCGATGATCGCAGGCTACGCTGTCGGCGGTGGCCACGTTCTTCATGTGATGTGTGACCTAAGTATCGCAGCAGACAATGCGATCTTTGGACAAACAGGACCTCGAGTAGGCTCCTTTGACGGAGGCTACGGCTCAAGCTATCTCGCCCGCATCGTCGGACAAAAAAAAGCGCGCGAGATCTGGTTTCTCTGCCGTCAATACAATGCAGAAGAGGCACTTGAAATGGGCCTCGTCAACTGCGTTGTGCCCTATGAAAAACTCGAAGAAACAACAGTACAGTGGTGCAATGAGATGCTCCAGCACTCGCCGATTGCGCTGCGCTGCCTGAAAGCGGGCCTCAACGCCGATTGCGACGGACAAGCCGGGATACAAGAATTAGCCGGCAACGCAACAATGCTTTACTACATGACTCAAGAAGGACAGGAAGGACGCAATGCATTCAACGAAAAACGCAAGCCCGATTTCGCCCAGTTCCCCAAGCGCCCTTAAATGCTGGCTGCTTGCAGCGAGGCCTAAGACACTGATCGCAGGGCTTAGCCCTGTGCTCATCGGCGCGAGCTTTGCCGCTCGCCTCGAGACTGTCTCCTTGGCCATTTTTGCGCTCTGCCTTCTCTTTTCAATCTCGCTGCAGATTGGAACGAACTTTGCCAACGACTACTTCGATTTCATCAAAGGCGCCGACACCTCTTCTCGAAAAGGACCTGCGCGCGCGGTGCAGTCGGGATGGATCCGGCCAATCACGATGCGAAACGCAGCAGTAGCCGCCTTTAGCCTCTCGATTGTATCAGCCGTCCCTCTTCTGATGCGTATCGGTGTAGCCTACATTCCGCTCATGCTTCTCTGCATTCTCGCCGGCATTTTCTACACCGGAGGAAAGCGCCCACTCGGCTATTTAGGGCTCGGCGATCTCCTCGTCTTTGTCTTTTATGGCCCCGTCGCCGTCTGCTGCACAGCACTAACCCTACTCCTCTATCTACCGCTAGAACTTCTCTACCTCTCTCTGGCTCCCGGATTTCTCTCCTGCGCTATTTTGTGCATCAACAATCTAAGAGACGCCGATGAAGATCGCAAATGCGGAAAAATGACGCTCGTTGCACGCTTCGGCAAAACATTCGGACGCGTACAATACATCTGCTATCTCTTAGGAGCCGGCATCGTACTTCTCTTTTCTCAAGGCCTACTCCCCGCTCTTCTCTTTGCCATCCTGACCAGAAAGCCAATCACGATTGTCCTGAAAAAAGAAACAGATCTCAATGCCGCCCTCGGCATGACCGCTTTTCTACTCACAGCCTATACCCTCTTTCTCTGCTATGCATTTCTATGGCTATAACATAGCTCTCCATCCCTCCTGCCTTCCGCTCTCAGAGCGGCAAGGCATCATTGTGGAAACGATGCATGGCTGGGGAGAAGCAGCCCCTCTACCCGGCTTTAGCAAAGAGCCGCTCGCTGCACTCGATTTCGCTCTCCGCTCCGCAAGCATTCCTTTTCCCAAACGCTATCCTTCCATCGCACTTTCTGCTCTAGCATCGACACTGGAAGAGGCTGAAAAGGCCATCCAAAACGGCTACCAAACGCTCAAGTATAAGGTGAAAGGCCTCTCGCCAGAAAAAGCCGCAGAGAATGTAACCCATTTGCAAACCCTCGGCGTCTCTCTTCGTATCGATGCCAACCGCTGCTGGAATCTTGAAGAGGCAAAACGTTTTTTGGACAACCTGGACACAAAAAACATCGAGTACATCGAAGAGCCGCTAGCAGATCCGAGCCTTTTACCCGAACTGCCTCCCTTTCCCTTTGCTCTCGACGAAACACTGCTCGATCTCAACGCCGTGATTCACCACCAAGTCACTACCCTTGTCCTCAAACCAACACTTTTGGGCGATCGCCTAGATCACTGGATTCAGTCGGACAAAAAACTCGTCTTCAGCTCAAGCTTCGAAAGCGCCATCGGCTTGATCCAGATCGCTCGTCTGCAAGAAATCTATGCACCCAACCTCGCAGCCGGCCTCGACACCTACCGCACCTTTACCAACAACTTCTTCCCCTTCCCCGTCGAACAAGGAAGATTGCTCGACCAACCCATTCCACCCATCGATCGCACATGGCTTTCCGACCTTGCCCCTTAAACGATACTCATACAGCATCTGCAGTAACAGCGCTCTCAACGCTCGGGCTAAAACCGGGTGATCTGATCGCTACTCGTGCAAAGCCCAACTGGCAAACACTCTGTTTGCTTTTTGGAGCCTGGCGTCTTGGCCTCAAGGTAGCTCTCCTGCCGCCAAATCTACCCTCCTACACGCTGCCACCACACCATTGGATTGAAGAGATCGCCCCCCTTTTTCAAGCAAAACCCTCCTCGGAAAAAATACTCGATCTCTCTTTACCGGCCCTACTCCTCATGACATCCGGCTCCAGTGGATCACCAAAGTGGGCCTCTTTTTCTCTCTCGCAACTCTTTGAGAGCGCAGAAACAGTAGCTACCTCCCTACAAGCTAAACCCGGACAGCGCTGGCTCCTCTCAATTCCTTTGCATCATGTTGGCGGACTCGGCGTTGCACTGCGTTGTATTCTGACTAAAGGCACGCTTCTCTTTGAAGATAAGACATTGCCCCACCAAGAGCGCATTTTACAAGCCAACGCCGATTTTGCATCCTTGGTGCCCACACAACTCTATCGACTCCTGCAAACTCAAATGCCTCCCCCAAAAACACACTTCCTCATCGGAGGCGCACCACTATCTAGAGAACTCTATCAAAGAGCCACTGGTTATAGACTCAGTCTCACCTATGCACTGACCGAAATGAGCTCGACAGTGCTGCTCACATCACAACCTACCTGGAAAGGAGCCTTTCCCTATTTGGGAGAGCCTCTTGCAAATCGCGCCCTCTCTCTTGCCGCAGATGGAGAACTCCTCGTTTCGGGAGCGCCCCTCTTCAATGGCTACGGCGCTTTTCCTCAGCCGCCGCCCTCCCCCTTTCCTACAGGGGACAAAGCTCACTACCACCCGACACTGGGCTGGTCCATACAAGGCCGCAAAGATTTTCAATTTTTTAGTGGGGGTGAAAACATTCAGCCCGAAGAGATAGAAGCCGCCCTCCTTTCTCATAGAGACGTGGAAGAGGCCGTGGTGGTGCCCAAAAACGATCCAGAGTTTGGCCAAAGACCCGCCGCTTTTGTCCGAACAACGCTCTCAGATGAGGCTCTTTACTCCTATCTCACTGAGCTTCTGCCAAAATATAAAATACCTATCCATTTTGAGAGATTAAAAGATCAAAGCGGATTGAAACCAAATCGAAAGCAACTTTCCTCTTTTTTTAGTTAAAAAAGTCTTTTTTTTAAAGATTAACAGCCTAAGCCTTAGCAACATCTAAAGGCATCTGGGCAAAAAAAAGGTCCTCATCTATAATCCGCTCCTTATCATAACTCTGAAGCTTGAACATGCACCCGTTACGCAGAATGGTTCTTCGATTTTTCCCTCGGAAAGCTAGCTTGGGAGGCTACCCCAAACATTGGGAGCATTTGCCAGAGGATCAAAAAAAAGAGTTGTCGGAGCGCTCACTGGCTGCGGGAGAGATCTCCCTCTTCAACGATGATTTGACAGCCCTGTCTCATTTTGAAGCCGCAGCGAGCCTCGCTTTGGAAGATCCGGACATCTGGTACCGGGAAGGCAGAGCCTTCTTCGAATATGGAATGTCCGAAGGAAGAGAAAAAGCCCTACTTCTAGCAAGCCGCTACTTTAAGCTCGCCGCCGAGCTCGCACCTGAAAAGCCTGAGATCTGGAGCGCCTGGGGCAGCTCACTCCTTCTTTTGGGACAAGCCTATGGCGAACATCACTATTACATCGAAGCCCAGGAAAAATTTCAAAAAGCGATCGACTGCAGCGAAGAGCTTCCTGCTATGGCGCTTGCCACCCTCTATTGGAATTTTGGACTCGTATGGACCGAGCTAGCACAGCACTCCGGAGAAGCGATCGACGTACGCCTCGCGATCCAGGCATTCCGCACAGCCATGACGCACCACGGAGACAACCCACCTCCTGAATTTCTCAATGACAGTGGCAACGCCTACCTACAGATGGGTCTGCTCGTCAATGATTCGCGCCTCTACGTGCAAGCAGCAGAACTGCTCGATCAAGCAGTCTCAAAAAATGAGCACTATCTAGACGGATGGGTCTCTCTTGCGACAGTCAATACACAGCTCTACATCAATACGATGGATGAGAAGTACACAGCCAAAGCGGTCCTATGTTATGAGCGGCTGACTCAAGACGAGCCCAACGACATTCAGCACTGGATTGGATGGTCACAAATCCTGGGAGAATCGGGACGACTAAACCGCGATGCGAGAAAGCTGCGACTCTCAATTGAAAAAGCAGTCCGCGGACACTCCATCGACTCCAGAGATCCACAGATCATCTACCAATGGGTAGAATCGCTCTCCCACCTCGGCTCGCTTACAGGACGCCTCGATCTACTCATCGAAGCGGAAAATAAGATTCTGCGCGCCCATGACAAATATCCGGAAGACCCCGATCTCTGGCACGCCTACGGCATCTGCCTCATAGCATTTGGCCAATACTACAGCGACCCCGATTACTACGAGTTTGCCGTTGAGAAACTGCAGCAGGGACTCTCACTCGACCGCACCAACGCAGAGCTCTGGCATGCACTAGCACTCGCTCATAGCCATATCGCCAACGTAACCGATGATCTCGACGTGATCGGGCGCGCAACGCGCTTTTTCACAAGAGCGCTCGACCTCAAGCCCTCTTGCCCGGCGCTCCTCTTCGATGCAGCGAACGCATGGCTCTTAGCTTGTGATCTGCACGACGACCCTAAAGATCTAGACCAGGCGATCTACCTCTACGAATCTCTGCTGCAGACACAGAACGACGCACTCCTCAACCACCCCGAGTGGCTCTTCCAATACACAACCTCTCTCGAGTGGCTGGGAGACTATACGGCAGACGAGACCTATTTCACCCGCGCTGCAGATCTCTACATGCACGTACTGCTCATCGATCCGGAAACGCCAAAAATCCACTTCCGCATCGCCATGTGCTTTGTAAGAATCGCCGAACACTCCCTCGAAGCGGAATACTACCGCCGCGCGATGCACTACTTTAACTTTGCGATCCGCCAAGACGAAGAAGATGACGCCGTCTGGCTCGAATGGGGCCTCGCCTCCATCCACCTGGCGCACTACTCCCACGACCCGGACAGCATGCATCAATATTATGCAGAAGCAGAGCAGAAGCTGATCCGTGCAGGCCAACTTGGAAACCTCAACGCCCTCTACAACCTAGCTTGTCTCTACTCCATCATGGGACGCCACGAAGAGGCGATGGATTTCATCTACAAATCAGAAAAAGCCTCCGCGCTGCCAACCGTCGAAGAGATGTGCGACGACGAATGGCTCGATAACTTGCGCAACACAGAGATATTCACACACTTTCTCTCGAATCTAGAAACTCGCCACGGCAACAGCTCCTCCGA
>JAJFMM010000201.1 GCA_021772165.1 Chlamydiota bacterium
ACATTAAATTAGCTGTTTTAAGAAGGGAGGATGGATTTTCCTTTCTTCCAGACATCTCCTTTGGATGGGTTGATTTTCTTGGCTCCGGACGATTCAATTCATTTTTTGTAGTCGCAACGGAAGAGCTGCTGAAATACAACGTGGAGGCCTCTCTAGGATGGGGAAGAGGGCGTCTTCAGGGAGTTTTTGGGGGTCTCGCATGGACGCCTTGGCGCAATTGCAGCAATTTTCTTAAAGGCCTTACTTTTGCAGCTGAATATGATGCCAATAACTATAAGAAGCATGCTCCAGAGCATCCAAGCGGAAGAGAGGTGAAATCACGGATTAACGCGGGTGTTTTTTATCGAATTGGTGATTTTTTACAGGCATCTGCAAGCACGATTCGAGGCAAGGACGTGGCCGCTAGCCTTACCATGCACTACAACTTTGGGAAGACTAAAGGAATTTTTCCTAAGAATTATGATCCTCCGCCCTACAAGGCGCCAGTTGATATTGAGCCAATAGGGCGTTTGCGAAGTGGTGAAGAGATGACGAGAGACCTCGCCTATGCTTTCAAAGAGCAGGGTTTTGATCTTTATACTGCTTATATGGTCCCCGCTGAGAAGGGGCGCGACTCTCTTTGGTTGAAAATTGTCAATGTACGGTACTGGCAAGAAGAGGTCATTCGTGAAAGGATCGAACATGTGCTTGCCAATTTAAGCCCTTCGAACATAGATGACGTGACTGCAGTGATAGAGGCGGACGGGGTGCCGATTCAGGAGTACCGCTTCAGAACAGTCGATCTAGCTCGCTATCGGAAAGGAGCCCTTGGTGAAAATGAATTTAGGGTGATCTCCCCTCCTAAGGAAGCGACCTCCGAGCCCAGCAGTTATGATGGCAAACTTCTTTATCAGCGCCGAAAGCCAATCTGGCTTCTTACGTTTCGTCCACGCTCATGGACCTACTTCGGAACGAGTAAAGGAAAGTTTAAGGGTCAGTGGGGCTTTTCGCTCGGACCTGAGGGCTACATTTTAGATGAGATTTATTACAACCTGCAGCTCAGTTTGACGTTTTTCTCCATGTTGCAAGACATCAGTAGTTTCGATGTTTTAAATCCCTCTACAATCATTCAAGTTCGCACGGACAATATCCTCTACCAGAAAGCGCATAGTTTCCATGTAGAGACAGCCTATCTCCAGAGAACCTGGAATGTAGGAAGTGGTTGGTATACGCGATTGGCTACAGGGTATTTTGAAAGGGTGTATGGAGGCTTGGCCTGGGAGGCTCTTTACTATCCTGTTCAGTCTTCGTGGGCGATTGGCTTTGAAGCCTCTCTGCTCTGGAAGCGTCGCTATTATGGACTTGGGTTTTTTAATAAAATCAGAAAACTGACTCCAGAGGGGGTCGTTTGGGTTCCTTATACAGGACTACAGTACTTTGTTGATTTCTACTATGACTACAAACCCTTCGATCTTGATTTCAAATTCAGCCTGGGTCAGTTTCTGGCTCGGGATAAAGGAATTCGCTGTGAGGGGGGCAGAACCTTCTCCAGTGGGCTGCGGGTTGGTTTATGGTATACGCTCACCAACGCAAACGACGTTGTCAATAATCAGCGCTACTATGACAAAGGGTTTTCGATTACGATGCCCTTGGATATCTTCATGAATCAAAGCAGCCGCACACGCGTTGGCTACGGCATGTCAGCATGGCTCCGCGATTGCGGACAAAAAGCGTTTACCGGCAATGATCTCTACAGCACGATCTATTTTGAGCGCTTCAATCCTCACCCCGTTTTCTATTAGATAAACTTAGTTTTGAGATCTCCTCCAATGTGTAAAGCAGTTTTACAAAAGAGGAAGGATCAGGGGTGCTGCATAGGTAAAAATCATATCTGCGCCCGCTCTTTTGATACTTAGAAGCGTTTCATAAAGCACTTTTTCAGCGTTGAGATAGCCTTTTTCATGAGCTGCCATGACCATCGCATATTCACCGCTGACATGATAGGCAGCAATGGGTCTCTGGGTTTGCTGGCGGAGCTTGGCAATGATATCGAGATAGAGAGTTGCCGGTTTGACCATGAGAATGTCTGCACCCTCACTTTCATCGAAAGATGCTTCTAGAAGAGCTTCTCGACTATTAGCCGGATCCATTTGATAGGTTTTTTTATCTCCGAAGGCCAGCTGGGACTGAACGGCATCGCGAAAGGGTGAGTAGAGAGACGAGGCATATTTAATGCTATAGGACAAAATTCCTGTGTTTGTAAAGCCAGAGGAGTCCAGCCATTTCCGGATCTCTCCGACTCGACCATCCATCATGTCGCTGGGGGCGACAAAATCGGCTCCCGCCTCTGCGAGGGTATAGGCCATTTTGCACAGACATTCGACGGTCTCATCATTCGCAATCTCACCTTTTTCAGTCACGATCCCATCGTGGCCGTGGAGGGTGTAGGGATCGAGAGCCACATCTGCAATGATGGAAAGGGATGGAAGTTCTTTTTTAATCGCTCGAATGGCTTGAGGAATGAGTCCAAAAGAGTTCCATGCTTCGTCCCCTGTTTCTGACTTTAGTTCAGGGTGGATCGTCGGGAAGAGAGCAATTGCTTGAATTCCCTTGCGGTGGAGCTTCTCCGCCTCTTGAAGCAGAAGATCTAAAGATAGACGCTCAACACGGGGCATCGATACAATGGGCTGTCTGGTCTGAGAGCCTTCGATGAGGAAGAAGGGGTGGATGAAATCGGAGGGTTTTAGGTGAGTTTCTCTGACCAGAGAGCGGATCGACTCTGTTTGACGATTTCTTCGTAATCGGTGCGTTAATGTTAAGGTTTTTTCATCAACGGGCATGCTTCTCTCCATTTTGCTTGAAAGGCCATAACGATTCTGGCACTCTCATAGACTAGCTTTTTCCAAATTTAAAGGGGGAATATGATCCAGGGCTACGAAGAGTTCACTGAAAGCCAAATCAAGATCCTCGAACATTTTGTTACGAATACGAATTCCAACGTCTTCGTCTTACGAAATCTCCCCGAGGTGATCAAAGGAGCTCTTTTTTCTCGCTATTCCCGCTCGACACTGGGGCTACGATCTCTGCTTTTGAAAGAATTCATTTTAAATGAAGATACGGCCTTTTCTTCGATTGCCGGAAAATACACTGAAATGGACTCGTCTAATGATCAAATCATGGCGATCCAGAAAGCTCAGAATTTTTATGATCGCATTCTCGATGGCTATGGCGACGACTCGATCGGGGAGCTAGGCGGAGCTCATCTAGCGGTTGAAAATGTTTCGATGATCGCGGCAAAAATGATGGAAGACTCCAGGATTGGCGGATCCCCTCTTGAAAAATCGACTCGATATATTTATTTCGATCAGAAGATTGGCGGCCATTACCTCTATTATCGAGAACCTATCTTGATGACATCGGCCTACAGAGACCTCTTCCTTTCGACCTGCAACCATCTTTTTGAAACATACAGTAAGCTCATTCCTCCTTTGACGGCTCTGATTGAGCAGGGATTTCCGAAAGACCCGACCATTTCAAAAGGTGCTTATACAGCAGCATTGCGAGCAAAAGTGCTCGACTGTCTCCGCGGGCTCTTACCTGCCAGTGCGATGACGAATATGGGCGTTTACGGTAACGGAAGATTTTATGAAACTCTTCTGCAGAAGATGAACTGTCATAATCTCGCAGAGATGCAAGAGATTGGCAAGAAAGGATTCCAGGAATTATCTAAAGTCGTGCCCTCCTTTATCCGGCGTGCGGATCCCGCCCACAAACACCATGGATTGTTTGCTGAATTTACTGAATCGATGCAAGGCGAGATCAAGCAATTGGCTGATCTACATCTGCCGAAGATCGATCATCCTTCGCAGCCAGGTGTTCGTCTTGTCTACGCCGATTCGGACGCTGTCGCAAAAGTTGTGGGAGCTCTTCTCTTTTCACATGGGCAGGGAGGACTTACTGAATTACAGGATTTCGCTCGTAGATTGCCTGAAGAAGAGGCGGCTCGCATTCTTGATGCCGCATGTGCATCTCGTGATAATCGTAGACATAAGTCTCCTCGCGCACTAGAGCATGCAACGTTTACTTTTGAGATTTTGGCGGATTTCGGTGTCTATCGCGATCTTCACCGCCATCGTATGCTCACTCAGGAAAGACAACTCCTTTCTTGCGATTTTGGCTACTACTTGCCCCCGGAAATCGTTGGAACTGAGATGGAAAAAGAGTATGTCGAGGCCATGGAACTTTCGAAAAAAGCCTATGACACAATCGCCGCAGAACTTCCTGAAGAGGCTCAATATGTGGTTCCGATGGCCTACAACGTTCGTTGGTACTTCCATGTAAACCTAAGAGCTCTACAGTGGCTCTGCGAGCTTCGCTCATCGCCACAGGGACACGCTACCTATCGCTTAATTGCTCAGGAAATGGCGCGTCAAACCAGTGAAGCAATCCCAGAATTTGAGCGCTTTTTCAAATTTGTCGATTTCGAAGGGTATGAACTAGGACGTCTAAGCTCTGAGATTCGTAAAGAAGAAAAAATGCAGCAGAAAACATGAGTATAAAAGCCCTCGAACAGACCTCTATTGGCAATCTGTTCGGCGGGATGTTGCTCGTGGCTGGATGTTGTATAGGGGCTGGCATGCTAGCTCTTCCTGTCTTGACGGGCCTGTCCGGTTTTTTTCCTTCCCTTCTTGCGCTGATTGCCGCTTGGGGGTTCATGACGTTTACCGCCTTTTTGCTCGTAGAGATCAATGGATGGTTTTCTGGAAGAGTTAATCTCCTGTCCATGTCTGAAAAGGCTCTAGGTCCATGGGGAAAGCGAATTTGCTGGGTTTCCTATCTTTTTCTGTTCTACGCGCTGCTTGTTGCCTATACGGCCGCCAGCGGATCGATTCTCTCTGGGGTTGTCCAAAATACACTTGGCATTGCATTGCCACAGGGAGTCGCTTCTCTTCTTTTTGCACTTTTTTTTGGCTTTCTGATCTATTTAGGTACAAGACCGATTGATTTGGCAAATCGCGTATTGATGACAGGATTGATCGCTTGCTATTTGGCAATGATTGTATTTGGACTACCAAAAATTCAGTTTTCTCAGCTGACTTATGCACAACCCGGCCTAGCTTTTCTCTCTTTTCCGGTGCTTGTAATTTCTTTTGGTTTTCAAAACATTATACCAAGCCTAACTAGCTATTTTCGCGGAGATCTCCAGCGAGTCAGAATCTCTATCTTAGGCGGAAGTCTCATCGCTCTTTCCATTTATCTGCTCTGGACGATGTTTGTGTTGGGAATTGTCCCTGTATCGATGATTCACACAGCTTATGAAAATGGAGAGGAGGCGACAAATGCTCTTCAAAAAATATTAGGTTCGAGTGTGATTGGGGGCTTTGCGCAAGGGTTTGCTTTTTTTGCGATTGTTACCTCTTTTCTAGCCCAAGGCTTGAGTCTTGTTCATTTTATTGCTGATGGGCTGAAGATCCATTCAGAGCGCGAACATGAAAACATTTGGCTCTGTGTTTGCGCCATTGCGCCACCGGCTCTCCTAGCGGTGATTTATCCTGATCTATTTTTTAAAGCTCTGAATTTCGCCGGAGGCATCTGCGCGGTAATCTTATTTGGATTGTTGCCAATTTTTATGAGCTGGGTCGGTCGTTATAGAAAAAATATTTCATCTTCGTACAGAGCCAAAGGCGGCAAAGTATCTTTGGGCATTGCTTTTGCTTTTGCGCTGCTTGTCATCTTCGGTGAGCTGAACCGGATTTTTACTTTTTAGAGGTTTATCTATGTTGCGGACCAATCGTTTTATTGGCGGAATCCTTCTTGTAGCCGGCACTTCGATCGGGGCGGGAATGCTGGTTTTGCCCGTGATTTCGGCATTTGGTGGCTATTTACCCTCAATAGGCCTACTTTCCTTTTGCTGGCTTTTCCTATTTGGGACGGCTTTTCTTCTTCTTGAGGTGAATCTTTCCACGCCTGGTGAACCGAACATGATCACCATGACGGGCAGAATGTTGGGAACGGGAGGCAAAGCCGTCTGCTGGGTTACCTATCTTCTTCTTCTCTATTCTTTACTAGCAGCCTATCTCTCGGGAGCTGCTCCCATCGCCTTAGAGATCATTTCAGCCTCCACAGGCTATCAAATGCAGGCATGGACAGGTCCTCTGATCCTACTCGTCTTATTTGGAGTATTTGTCTATCTGGGAACCCGCCTGGTCGACTGGGTCAATCGAATTTTGATGCTTGGACTCATTGTGACCTATTTCCTTCTCGTAGGTTTTTTGCCTGAACATGTCAATGTCTCGCTTCTTCAGCATGTAGATGTTAGTGCTGCGTGGGTTGCACTTCCCCTGTTATTCACTTCCTATGGATTTCATATCGTGATTCCAAGCCTGACTACCTACATGGATCACGACAGACCTAAACTGATCTGGACGATCTTTCTTGGCAGCGCCATTCCCTTTCTCGTCTACGTGGTTTGGGAATTGCTTATCCTGGGAATCGTTCCTTTGCCAGATCTCATCCATGCTTGGGAGACGGGACAAAGCGCTGCAATGCCTCTTGTCTCTATTCTTGGCGGAACATGGATAACTAGTGCGATTCATGCCTTCTCCTTCTTTGCGATTCTAACCTCTTTCTTAGGCGTTTCTTTGAGTCTTTCAGACTTTTTGGCAGATGGCTTGAAAATAAAGAAGTACACCTGGGGAAGAGAGGGGTCTTGTCTATTGACCTTCGTGCCTCCTCTCATCTTTGTCTATGCCTATCAGAGGGGGTTCATCCTGGCTTTACAGTTCGCCGGAATCTTTGTCGCCATTCTCCTTTGTATTTTACCTGCTCTGATGGCGTGGAAACTCCCTTCTTACAAAAAAGTATGGAAAAGGACTCTATTGGTCGGTGTCATCCTTTTTTCTCTGTTCATCATCGCACTGGATGTTCTTGAATATCTGGGAATGCTCAGAACCCTGGTTGGAAACTATGTTTCAGCTTAAATCTGATTTTCAACCTGCGGGAGATCAGCCCACAGCGATTGATCGTCTAATCAGTGGGTTAGAAAAAAATAAGAAAGCGCAGGTTCTTCTAGGTGTCACGGGCTCCGGAAAAACCTTTACGATGGCTAACGTCATTCAGCGTATTCAAAAGCCGACTCTCATCTTAGCTCACAATAAGACACTTGCAGGGCAGCTCTTTCAGGAATTTAAGACTTTTTTTCCTGAAAATGCAGTCGAGTACTTCGTTTCCTATTATGACTATTATCAGCCGGAAGCGTACATCGCTAGAACCGATACCTACATAGAAAAAGACTTAGCGATCAATGACCGTATCGAGAAGATGCGCTTGAGTGCAACGCGTTCTCTGATCGAGAGAAGCGATGTGATCATCATCGCCTCTATTTCTTGTATCTATGGACTGGGTTCTCCTGAATACTATAGCCAGATGTTGCTTAAGCTCTCTCTTGGCCAAAAGGTGCGAAGAGATGACGTTTTACTGCATCTTGTCGAGCTGCATTACAATCGCAATGACTACGATCTAGCTAGGGCTACTTTCCGAGCGCGTGGAGATGTATTAGAAATTGTCCCGGCCTATGAAGATGACTTGGCGTATAGGATTGAATTTTTTGGAGATGAGATCGAACGTCTCAGTGAAATTGAGCCTCTTACCGGAAAAGTACGAAAGCGTCTTGAACAGATTACGATTTATCCAGGTTCTCACTATGTGACTCCCGAAAGCGTTCGATATGACGCCATTCAATTAGTACGTGCTGAATTGAAAGAGCGTATTGACTATTACCAAAAAGATCAGCGTCTGATCGAGGCGCAAAGAATTCGTGAACGCACGAATTACGACCTCGAAATGATGAAGGAGATTGGGTTTTGCAAGGGAATTGAAAACTACTCTCGGCACTTCAGTCGCAGGCTTGCCGGTCAACCCTCCTCCTGTCTGATCGACTATTTTCCTGATGATTTTCTCTTTATTATCGATGAATCACACCAAACGCTTCCTCAGATGCACGCTATGTACAATGGGGATCGCTCGCGTAAACAATCTCTAATTGAATTTGGTTTTCGCCTTCCTTCTGCGTTTGACAATCGTCCCCTGAAATTCGAAGAAACTTATACAAAAATGAACAGAGTGATCTATGTGTCTGCAACTCCGGGCCCGTGGGAAATTGAGGAAGCGCAAGGAGACGTTGTAGAACAGATCATTAGGCCTACAGGGCTTCTCGATCCACCCATTGCGATTCGACCAGCTGCAGGCCAAGTGGATGATTGTCTGGAAGAGATCCGCCTAGAGTCTGAGCAGGGTGGTCGTATTCTTGTCACCACGTTGACGAAAAAGCTCTCGGAAGAGCTCTCAAAGTATCTCAATGAGATTGGCGTCAAAGCAAAATATCTCCATTCGGACATTGATACGCTGGAGAGGATGGAAATTCTCAAAGCTCTTCGCCTTGGTGAATTTGACGTACTCGTTGGCATCAACCTGTTGCGAGAGGGTCTCGATCTTCCTGAAGTTTCTCTCGTCGTCATTCTTGATGCGGATAAGCAAGGGTTTCTTCGCTCTCAGACAGCTCTCATCCAAACCTGCGGAAGAGCAGCTCGCAATGTGCGTGGGCGCGTGATATTCTATGCTGATCACCAAACGGATGCGATTCGAAATACAATCGCCATCACATCTGAGCGTAGAATCCTGCAACAGGAACACAACGCTAAACATGGGATTACTCCCAGAAGCACCAAGCGCGAACAGATCGCATCTATCGAAGAGACCTTCGGAAAACTGGCTGAAGAGCCCGAAAAGAGCCGACCCATTTCCAAAAAGCATCTCCAAATCGCGGATCTGGAAAAAAAGATCAAGGAGTGTCAGGTAGAAATGCGGCTCGCCGCCAAAGAGCTGCGCTTTGAAGATGCTTCCCGCGCGCGAGACCAGATGCGCTACTATCAAAATCTAGAAATGTTGAAGAGTGACCCTTAAGGAACATTATTTTTGCCAAAGAATCAGAGGCAATTCCAGAGGAACTGCTACATCTGGAAAACGAGGCGTGGCCCGTACGGTAAACCGATCTGCAGGCCTATCATTTGCAACGGATGTCTTAAAAGGTCCATTTCCCTTCATCTCTAGCTTTACAATGGGCAGCTCGCCCTCTGCTCCGGCATACAATTCAACGAGAATCTCCTGAGAATCAAGGCCGCCTAAGTCCATGGATGCCTCAAAGCGATGCTCTTTGCCTTCCGACTGTACATCAACTTTTTCAAATTTCAGTTTTGGCCATTTTTCTTGGATAGAGTGCTTCCATTCGACGATTTTTTTTGCAGGGGCTCCTTTGTCCGAAGAGCGTTCTTTGTAGCGCTTGGCAGCTGGGATGTAACATTGTTCCGTATATTCTCTAACTGATCGATTGGCAGAATAATGAGGCGTAAGACGCGCCATGCTCTCACGGACACGGGTTATCCATGCCGTAGGAAGATCATTTTCGTTGCGATTATAGAATTCGGGGATTATCTCTTTTTCGAGAAGATCGTAGAGCTGTTCTGCCTCCTGAGCATCCCACTCAGGATCGTCTCCGCGGTCCTTGCCATCTCCAAGAGCCCATCCGACCTCTGGGCAATAAGCTTCTGCCCACCAGCCGTCGAGTTCAGACACATTCAGTCCGCCGTTAGCAAGGACTTTCATTCCGCTCGTTCCACACGCTTCCCAAGGTCTTCTGGGGGTATTAATCCAAAGATCGACGCCGGCGACGATGCCAGTCGCCATCTGCATGTCATAATCGGGAAGAAAGATGATGTAAGGACGGACTTCGGGGTGATGGATGAATTGCATCCATTCCTGAATCAACGCTTGGCCAGGTTTATCCGCAGGATGCGCCTTACCGGAAAGGACGAGTTGTACGGGTTTTTCTGTATTGGTGAGGATCTTGAGCAGTCTTTCTTTATCATGAAGGAGCATGTTCGCACGTTTATAGGTGGCGAAGCGTCTTGAAAATCCCATCGTCAAAGCTTTGGTGTTGAACATATTTTTAGCCAAAGCAATATCTTCGTCTGCAGCTCCTCGCGCCTTCCAGACTCGTTGAATACGCTCTCTGCCGTATTCGATCATGTTTTGCCTTTCCTTATTGCGCATATCCCAGAGCATCTCATCGGAAACCGCCTTGAATTTTTCTTCTAACTCCTCTGTAGTTCCCAACCAACGCTCTCTGCCGCAATGTTCAACCCATACACTATTAGACGTAGCTGAATGCCAACTTGGCACATGGACGCCATTGGTTACATAATCGATAGGGACCTCTTCCCTGGGGCAACGAGGAAAGAGGTCTTGGAAAATCGATCGACTTACATGTCCATGCAATTTGCTAACTCCATTGACTTTCGCGCTGGTGCGCAGAGCTAAATAGGCCATATTGAAGGGCTCTTCCGAATCAGTAGGATTAACTCTTCCTAGAGCGAGGAGGTCTTGAAGCGAAATTTTGAGTTCATTCTCTGCATACTTACCAAGATAGCGTTCAACCATTTCAGGGGGAAATCGATCGAATCCTGCAGGAACTGCGGTATGGGTTGTAAAAAGATTACCTGCGCGGGTTGCCGTAAGAGCTTCATCAAAAGTTAAGCCGGTGCTATTCATAAAGTGTTTTGCACGCTGAAGCACGGCGAAAGCTGCATGTCCTTCGTTTAAATGACAAACTTCCGGAGTAATGCCCAAAAGATCGAGAAGTTTCCAGCCTCCAATTCCAAGAATTAGTTCCTGCTGAAATCGTATCTCTACGCTGCCACCATAAAGTTCGCTGTTGATCCCTCTATGTGGCGGATAGTTTGCAATGTCGTTTGTATCGAGAAGGTAAAGTCGTCTTCTGCCTACACGCACTTCCCACGTTCTTAAAGAAATAGCCCAACCGGGAAAGGAGATTTCTATTTTCAACCACTCACCATTTGATGCGCGAAGAGGTCTGATAGGAAGCTGTTCAGGACTATTAAACGGATAAAAGGCAATCTGGTTTCCTTCCGCATCGATGACTTGGCGAAAGTAGCCCTGCTGATAGAGCAGTCCAATGCCGACGATGGGAATCCCAAGATCGCTGGCAGCTTTGAGTTGGTCGCCAGCGACATTTCCCAAGCCTCCCGAGTAGATAGGAAGCGCTTCGCTAAGCATGTATTCCATGCTGAAGTAGACAGCAGAAGTTAAAGGCGAGTCGGGATGAGTTTCCTGAAACCAAGTTATTCTTGATTCGCTCTCGCGATCTCTTGAAATAAGTTCATCAAGAAGGGTTCGAAATTCAGAGTTAGAAAGCGCTTTTTGCAATGTGTCCTGAGACATTTTTTGTAAAATTGCCCAAGGATTTTGTGTGCGAATCCATAAATCTAAATCAAGTTGCTTCCATAGTTCATCACCTTTGTGACTCCAGGACCAGATTAGATTCAATGCGAGTTCTTTTAAAAGATCGTAATCCCCATTGGTTTTAGAATTGTGTCTGAAATCCATAACTATCCTTTTAATGCCTTGTCTACAATGACCTGAGCTTCTTCCAGAATTTTTTGTAGATGTTCTTTGCCTGAAAAACTCTCGCCATAAATTTTATAGATGTTCTCTGTGCCTGACGGGCGAGCAGCAAACCAACCATGTTCTGTTATGACTTTTACACCCCCAAAAGATGTATCGTTTCCGGGCGCTTTTGTCAGGATGGAAACAATTTTTTCTCCGGCAAGCTCTTTAGAAGTGATCTGCTCGGGAGAAAGTTTTTTCAGAAGTTCTTTTTGCTCCGGCGTTGCCGTTGCTTCAACCCGATCATAAATGGATTCACCGAATTCTTTTGTCAAATCGTTGTAGAGTTCTCCTGGATCTTTTCCCGTGCGCGCCGTCATTTCCGCAGAAAGAAGCGCGGGGATGATTCCATCCTTATCTGTTGTCCAGACCGTTCCGTCGAGTCGTAGAAATGAAGCTCCTGCGCTCTCTTCCCCACCAAATCCAAGTGAACCATCGAGAAGTCCTTTGACAAACCATTTAAATCCGACAGGAACTTCATAGAGCTTTCTTCCGAGCTTAGTTGCCACCCGATCGATCATCTGGCTGCTCACCAGGGTTTTTCCCACGGCTGCGTTTTTGTTCCAGTGAGAGCGATTCTGGAAAAGATATAAGATCGCAGTGGATAGGTAGTGATTGGGAGGCATCAAGCCGCTGCTTTTTGTGACGATCCCATGTCTGTCATGATCGGTATCACAGGCAAAAGCGATGTCAAAGCGGTCTTTCAATCCAATGAGTCTTTGCATTGCATAGGGAGAAGAAGGATCCATACGGATTTTCCCATCCCAATCCACTGTCATGAAAGAAAATGTGGGATCTACGACTTTGCTGACGACCGTTAGATTGAGTTTATAGCGATCTGCAATGGGCTGCCAGTAATCAACACCAGCTCCGCCTAAAGGATCGACGCCAAGAGAAATCTTTGCGCCTTGAATGGCTTCCATGTCGATCACATTACCCAAGTCCTCGATGTAGGAACTTAGATAGTCATGCTGATGTGTTGTTGAAGCTTTCATCGCTTTTCCCAAAGAAATGCGATGCACCCCTGCGAGTTTACTCTGCATGAGTTCATTCGCTCGCGATTCGATCCATTTTGTCGTTTCAATGTCAGCGGGTCCACCATTTGGAGGATTGTATTTAAAGCCTCCCTCTGTCGGGGGATTGTGAGATGGCGTAATGACGATGCCATCGCTTAACTGATCTTTTTTCCCACGGTTATAGACGAGAATTGCATGAGAGATGACAGGCGTTGGCGTGTATTTACTCGTTCCCGATATAAAGACATCTATGCTGTTTGCCGCCAGCACTTCCATGGCACTCTCAAAGGCGGGAACTGAAAGCGCATGTGTGTCAATTCCTATAAAAAGAGGGCCTGTAATTTTCTGGCCTTTTCGATACTCGCAGATCGCTTGAGTGATCGAGAGAATGTGTCTTTCGTTGAATGCCTTGTTGAGAGAACTGCCACGATGACCTGATGTACCAAATTGCACGCGCTCTTCCGGCTTTTCAGGATCTGGAATTTCATTGAAATAGGCAGATACAAGTTGATCAACGTTGATTAGGATGGAAGGGTCGGCTGGTTTGCCTGCAGAGGGATCTATCTTCATGACACTTCCCATGCCATATTTTTCTGAACATGTCTAGTAGTTTAGCCCAAACATTTCTTGATTCGAACACCCAAGCTACAGTAACTTCCCTACACCGAAATATAAAGATTCTAGGAGAGAAATATGAAAAAAGTAGTAGTCATTGGAAGCAACTCCTTTTCAGGAAGTGACTTTGTTGATCTGATGTTAGAGGCAGGTCAATATGAAGTGATTGGGGTCAGCAGATCCCCTGAAAAAAAAGATCTTTTTCTTCCTTACAAGAAGAGAGGATCCGAAAATTTTCGCTTTGTTCAAATTGACCTAAACAGAGATCTGGATCGTCTTGAGCAGGTGCTAAAAGAGTTTCAGCCTGAGTACATTGTTAATTTTGCAGCGCAGAGTGAGGTGGCTCCTAGCTGGGAAAATCCGCAGCACTGGTTTCAAACAAACGCAGTTGCTTTGACAGGCCTTGCTAATCGTCTAAAAGATATGAAATTCCTCAAACGCTATGTGCATATTTCTTCTCCCGAAGTCTACGGCACCTGTGTTGGAAACATCAAAGAAGATGCTCCCTTGAATCCGAGCACTCCTTATGCGGCATCTAAAGCAGCTGGAGATCTTTCTCTGTTCACTTTCTACAAAAATTTCGATTTTCCTCTCTCTTTGATCCGTGCAACCAATGTGTACGGAGCACATCAGCAACTTTTTAAAATTATTCCTCGTTCTGCAATCTATCTGAAGCTAGGGAAAACTATCGAATTGCACGGAGGTGGCGTTGCGGTAAAATCCTATATTCATATTCGCGATGTATCTGCAGGAACGCTGTCTGTAATGGAACAGGGAAAAAATGGTGAAATTTATCATCTTTCTCCTGAAACAGGTGTCGCAGTAAAAGATGTGGTACATGAAATCTGTCAGAAGATGGGCGTTGATTTTTCTACCGTAACCAAAAAAGTTGCTGAAAGGCTAGGACAGGATCAGGCTTACACGATCGATTCGACAAAAGCTCGAAAAGAATTTGGATGGAAGCCTGAAATTTCACTTGCTAATGGCATTGAACAAACAGTGTCGTGGGTTCAAACAGCATTTTCAGAAATTTCCAGTGAACCTTTAGGTTATGTTCACAAGGAATGATGACTTAGGATCTCCATAAGCTTCTTGTGAATGAAGTGGTTATGTGCAAAATGAATGTGATGGTCGCTTCTGCTCAATTCTGGGCGGAGGCTTCCTTGTTCGTTTGCATAGTCATCATAGACATCCAAAAATTCAAAATCATAGATTTCACACGCTTGCTTTAGGCGTTGGTTGAAGTATTTCGTGATCTGAATGCGCTCCTCCAAGGAACCTTGATAAGGAGGCGTGATTGGAAAGTCTATCGGTGGGGTAATGCTGTAAACGATGTTGATCGCGTAAGGCACTCGGGTGATGGAATTCATGAATGCATGAATAACATCGTCAATGACCTCTTCTGCGCTTCGATTTTGTTGTTGTGCTTGTCCGTTGATGTGCCAGCCAGCGTCAATTTGACCCAATGCATAGACAATAGCATCGCCTTCTTGCACCGGTAACTCTCCCTTGCGGATAAGTTCTATTTCATCGGGACCTAAAGGGCTTGCGAAAGCATAGCGTGGGTTCGCATAATCCAGCGCGTAAGCATCACATCCTAATGAGAATAATTTTTGCGTATCGAGAGAATCTCTTCCAACTCGATGCATCGTTACAGATCCCATGTGCACGAGCTTTATGTCAGGAATTCCAATGAACTCTTCAGTATGACTATCGCCTAAGATAAAAATATTTCTGGCCTCAACAAAATTGAAAAGACATAGGAAAATAACTAAAAGGTACATTGTTAAGCTCTGTTGTAGATTTCAAAGAATTTTTGATTTACAAAGTCGTAATATTCGGGAGCGATATGAAAAAAGGATACATCGTCTCTTATTTCAGGAAGTAAAACTCCATTGGCATCTGAAAAATCGTTATATACATCGATAAACTCAAATCCATAGGCGGGGCAAAGAGCTCGTAAACGGTCGTTTAGTATGGCTGTAGCTTTTGCCCGAAGTTCAATTGGGCCGGTGTAAGGAGGCACGGGAGAGCCTACATCAGTTGATGGGGGAAGAACGTTATAGACTATCTTGAGTAGATCGGGATAGTTTTGCGTCGTTATTTGGAGTGAATTCATATAATTGATTACTAGAGTTTCAATGACTTCATCTAAATTTCTTTTCAATGCGACTAATTGGTTGTCAATATGCCAACCGATGTCAATTTGCCCAAAAGAGAAGAGAATAGCATCTCCGTTTTCAATAGGAACGCTAGATAGATCAAAGGGCTCATGTCCCACTCGATGCATCGTTCTACCCCCGCCA
>JAJFMM010000202.1 GCA_021772165.1 Chlamydiota bacterium
ATGGCATTATCGAAATTTACCGTATAATCTCCCGTTCCCTCGCGAGTGAGTGACGACACATTGAACGCACTCGATACTGATCCCGATGTACCTGAAAAATTCAAGGCCGCCCTTATGGTCGGATTGAAGGGAGCTATTCCCGTAGTTAGATTCTGAAAATTGTTAAAGTTAACCATTTTTACCTCCTGCTACTCTGCCAAAAAAAAATGTTGGCAGAGCATTTATTGTTTAATATTTAAGTTTCTACTGCTCGGATTTCCACTGTAGAAGATCATCAAGCTGCGCTTGCTGCTCTTCATTTTTGGCGTGTAGTCTCTGAATCTCTGCGATCATCAGTCCGAAGAGTTTGTGATACTGTAGATTCTCTGGTTTTCCTTCAGCATCGTATACCATGAGATCAGGCAAGATAGGCTCTACTTCCTCTGCGATCAGACCATACTCTCTTGTGCCATGATCTTCGGCAGATTTATAGACGAAGGAAACGGGACGCAATAGTTGGAGTTTCTCGCTGTCTGCAATATCTTTGATGTCTTTTTTATACCGCTCAGAAGAACTACTAGTTCCCAATACTCCAGCAGCGTTTACAAGTACCGCAACACCACCTGTTGAAGTCCTTCCGCTAATGCCATGAATAATTGCTACGTTTAGTGATTTTGTTCCTGTTCCCAAACCGGCACCGATGCGTAACGTATTGTTATCACCAGACACGCCAGCAGAATTAATCAAGATGTTACTGGAATCAGAACCAGTCAAGCCTGAACCTGTAGCTTGACCAATACATGTGTTATCGGTACCAGTGGTGCTGGTACTCATGGATCCCTGACCGATTGACGTATTGTTGTTCCCTGTCGTGTTGTTTTGGAGCACACTGACTCCCAATGCCACGTTTTGCATCCCTATCGTATTGCTCAGCATTCCTGAGGTCCCCACGACCGTGTTGTTGACTCCTGTCGTGTTAGCTTGGAGAGCAGAGATTCCTATCGCCACGTTATTGTCCCCTATCGCGTTGCCAGAGAGCGCAAAGTGTCCCATTGCTGTGTTGTTCATCCCTGTCGTGTTCGTGTTGAGGGCAAAGGTTCCCACCGCTATGTTATTCATCCCTGTCGTATTGTTGTAGAGCGCCCCAAACCCTAATGCTGCATTGTTAGTCCCTATCGTATTGTTTTGGAGAGCGCCGCTTCCAATAGCTGTGTTTTGGTTTCCTGTTGTGTTGGTGAAAAGCGCTGCATGTCCAACGGCTGTATTATCATTCGCTACTGTGTTGCTTAGGAGAGCCCGAAACCCTATGGCCGTACAGCAGCCTCCTATCGTATTGGAGTAGAGCGATTGAGCTCCAACGGCTGTGTTGAAGTCCACTGTGTTAAGACGGAGCGCCTCCAATCCTACTGCCGTGATGAAGGTTCCTGTCGTGTTGGTTTTGAGAGCCCCCTCTCCAACAGCAGTATTGGCCAGTCCTGTTGTGTTGGCAAGGAGCGCTTCTTTCCCAACTGCCGTGTTGAAGGCCCCTGTTGTATTGGCATTGAGAGCAGATTGTCCAACTGCCGTGTTGGAATCTCCCGTTGTGTTGGCATTGAGCGCTCCTTGCCCAACTGCCGTGTTGTCAAATCCAAAAGAATTAGCAGCCAGTGCGGCAGAACCGACAGCGGTGTTGTTCAATCCAGTCGTATTGGAGCTGAGTGCTGAGGTTCCTACCGCTGTATTGTCGGCCACGGTATTCAAATATAGAGCATGAAACCCAATCCCTACGTTACCGGACGTGTTGACGCTATCATAAAGAGCTTCAAATCCCATGGCCACATTTTGCGATCCTGAGACGTTATTAAACAGGGACGCAGCACCCACTGCGACATTTGAGGAGCCTGTTATGTTGTTTTGCATAGACAATGAGCCCAGAGCTGTATTGCCCCCACCGCGGGTGTTAACGAGCAAAGCTAAAAAGCCTACTGCCACATTGTTGATCCCTGTTGTATTCAATTGAAGAGCATCTGTACCAACAGCAGTATTTTGAACTCCAGTTGTGTTCAACTGCAAAGAAGCATAACCGACAGCTGTATTGAAATTATTTTCATTATCTCGAAGTGCCTCAGAACCTACCGCAGTACATTGTCCTCCAGATGACCCCAAGCCTAGGGCCAAGGTGCCAACTGCCGTGTTGTTAACTTGCGTGCTTGCCGATAGAGCTTTCCACCCGATCGCAGTATTGTTTTCAGTGCCTGTATTTAAATAGAGTGCCTGATAGCCAACTGCCGTGCAGCTAGCTCCTGTTGTGTGGCTATAAAGCGCCTGATATCCAATAGCCGTGGTGTCATTTACTACCGTGCTGGAAGAAAGCGCTTGGACCCCTACTGCCGTATTGTTTACACCTGTAGTGTTGGCGCTAAGCGATAGAGCTCCAATAGCTGTGTTGCTTCCGCCGATCTGGTTGAGTCTGAGAGCATCTTTTCCAACTGCCGTGTTTAACAGCCCTGTCGTATTGCTCAGGAGAGCATCTTTACCTATAGCCGTATTGCTTGATCCCGTCGTGTTGTTCGCAAGAGAGGTCTCTCCTACTGCTGTGTTATTGGTTCCTCCTGTACT
>JAJFMM010000203.1 GCA_021772165.1 Chlamydiota bacterium
CTGAGAGCAGCGATACCTATCGAAAGCTTTTCATACATACCCTAGACAAAGCAACAGAGGTACGTGAAGATCAAAAGGCATGTTCTCTCATCAGTCTTGCGTTGATGGCTAAACTTTTAGATAAAAACGAGGATCTCTCCGATATGGAGGTACTCGCTAATCTTCTCATCCAGAGCATTTGGCCTACAGACCAATTGAAAAAGATTGCACATGAAAAAGCCCAAAGTCTTCATCTGTCCGATGCGATCGAAGTCTATCTCGGTTATGTCATGAAGCTAAAACGGGAGCTTAAACTGCCTCTTGATCTCCTCGAGACGCTCTATTTTAAATGCGATCTACAATCAGATAGCGATCTCAGAGAGGTCTACCAACAGATTGTCGACAACTGCAACGATTTTGAAAAACAGTGCATGTATCTCTCGAATAGTAGTTTATGGAAAGCAGCACTCAAAAAGAACTATCCAGCAGACTATGAAAGAGCGCTGAAATCGAAGGATCCAAAGGCATCTCTATTCGCGTTAACAAACAAAATTAATAACCATCCAGTATCATTCTTAACTTAGAGGATTTCATGCCCGAGCTAGCTCATTCAACAGCCAGTCGTCCTACAAATTATACCAATAATCCGATGCTGGATTCTCAGCCGGCAGCTCCAGCAGCTCTATCGTTTGAGATGTTCAATGAACTAGCGGCAAGGGTATTGAGCCGTACCACGCCTCTAAATGAGCGCGCTTCCTTGGTCGTATCTGATCTACAAATCTGGTGCGGGAATAAATGGGGCACCCCAGAACATGCTGCTAGTGTCCAAGCTGTTGAGAGAATCGAAAAGTGTGCTGTAAACGAGGCGGGGTCCTTGGATTTAAGTGAATTGAATCTCAGTTCGATTCCCGGTAAAGCGATTGGACAGCTCACTCACCTTACCTATCTCAACCTGAGTGGTAATCAACTCACCGCGCTTCCGAAGGAAATAGGTCAGCTCAACGACCTCGAAGAGCTGTATCTAGAGCGCAATCAACTACTTATCCTACCACCTGAGATTGGAGATCTAACCTCTCTGCAAATTCTTAAGTTGAGTAACAATGGACTGGTCATCTTACCTGACGAGATTGGAAACCTCCCAATGCTGCAAGTTCTTGTATTATTCAGGAACGAACTCACTTCCGTACCCGATGAACTAGGATCGAAGTTCTCCAACCTCGAGTATTTGTGTATCCAGAACAACCCACTCACGTTCCTGCCCCCAAAACTCTACGAGCTACCGAAAAAATGCATCGTTAGCGTAAGCACTCACCACTCCTCGCAGGAATGTATACAATCGATTCGCAGCACCATCGAAGCAGAAGAATACGATGGCCCACAAATTAACGTAACATAACAATGGCCGTAATGAATCCTATAGTATCAACTAGCTTAGCCGATAACTTGACAATATGGATAAAAGAAGATGGCATAGATTCTGCCCAAGAAAACGTACGAATTGTGGCTGCAACTGCAATCAAAAGTTTCATCGAAAAAGATAGACAGGGCACACTGGACTTATCGGAAAAAAACTTAACCTCCCTTCCAGAGGGACTTGAAAGGATAAAAAAGCTTAGAACACTCAATCTGAGTGGCAACGATCTTAAAGCCTACCCCCCGGGATTGATCAACCTCCACTTCAATTGCTCTGTCCTGTTGGACTGTTCTGCAGCTGGACAAGAGTTTATGAAAGAGAGAGCGTTTGTATTTCTTCATGAAGAAGTGGCACCGCGTGCATTAAAAAAGCAAAAAAACTCAACTACAACCAGCAACGCTCCCAGTAGCCCGGATACCTGGTCCGAAGAAGAGGGAGTTGAGTTAGAGGAGTATAACAAAATAAATGCTACAAAATATTGCAGTTTGATGCGTATGCACGAGAATCGTAATACAAAGAGAAAGAGAGAGGATATGATACGAACTCTCAACGAGGCAGTGGGAGATTCACAACTCATGCATCTATTATCTTGATCAAAATCGCGCCTCAATCTAATTTCTCCGCCTTTATCGGAACTTTCTATGGCAATGCTGATGAATATGATGGCCCACAAATTCGACTAACATAGACAAGGGCGATCCATACTCTCTCTCTAGTACCCTACTCGGGCGTATCGAGGAAAAGAGCTGTTTCGAGATCTCTTCTCCTCAGCGCTCTTGTCGAATCTCGTAAAATATCCATATGACTTTATAAACTAAAATTTAAAAAAATCAAACTAGATCAAAGCATAACATTGTTGTATGATAGGTAGAATGTGTTGAAGTATTTATTTTAAAGGGGATTTTAATGGCAACTGTTAATCTTTCTACAGCCGGTAGAACAACAATGGATGATCTGATGAATGATCTCCAAATTGAAGGAACGGACGAGAGAATCCAAAGAGCAGTTGAGCCCTTCATTGAACAGAATAGCACGGCCCCCATTCGCTGGGCGGATCTCAACAACTTTAAACTCACTAAAGAGATTGTTCCCGTAAGAAAAATGAATCCTATCAGTTTTTCAGGCAATCCAGTTCTCTCGGATTCAGATGAAAAGGGTCTAAATAGTTGGATCAACGAAAAAAATGGCGATTCTGAATATCCGGCTCGAATCGAAGCTGCGAATAGAATCAGAAACTACTGCACAAAAGAAAACATGTTTACGTTTTTGAATTTAACTGAACTAGGACTCACTTCTCTCCCTCCTCAAATCGGACAGCTCAAAACTCTACAAGCGTTCAATCTAGCAGGCAACAAGCTCGCTTCACTCCCCCCTCAGATCATCGAGCTCCATGGGCTAAAAGGACTCTACCTCAATGGCAACCAGATCGTAGAGTTGCAGGATGAGATCTTACAACTCCCTAACTTATTGTGGCTCGATCTGCAAGGCAACCGTTTGAGCTCGTTACCGGAAAAAATTGGACAGCTTACCCAATTGCAGAGATTAGACCTGAATGGCAACCAAATCGAAGGGCTGTCGGATCTGTCGCAGAAATACCCTTGCCTAGAAAAATTCTCCCCTCAAATTAAAGAGGGACTGATTGAATGGTGTGCTGAAGTGAGCGCTGATCCTGCTCAATTGAGAGGTCGACAAAGCACTTCTCAGGCTATTCTGGATTGTATAGAAAATAACAGAAGTAGATTGTCATTGAGCGGATATCAACTTACTTCACTTCCTGAGGTGATGAAGAATCTCACAAATCTAAGGTTCCTTGATCTTAGCTGGAATCATTTGGAAAAAATCCCCCCTTGGATAGGAACCTTTAAAAACCTCGAGCACCTCGATTTAGCCAGCAATTATCTTATGTATCTACCGGACTCGATTGAAAAGCTGAATAACCTGGAATCTATCTTTGTCGAGGACAACTATTTACATTTCCCTACGCCGCAACTGATTGCCACGCTCAAGCAATGCGATGCTGTATTGCGTTATCAAGACCCCCATGAATCAGACAGCTTGGAGATCTGGTGTAGAGAGAAAATAGATGATCCCGAGTACCAGTCCAGACGAAAAGTTGTAGAAAAAATTAGAGACTGTGTTTGCAACGGACATACCCAATTGAGAATGACTGACTATAATCTCACGTCTCTCCCGTCTGAAATTGGATATCTCACGAAAGTTGAAGGAATGGACCTCTCCGGTAACCAGCTCAGCTCTCTGCCGGCAGAGATGAAAACTCTTACAAGCCTCAAATGGATCATTCTGCCCAACAAGGATTTTTTCTCGGGCCCCTTAAATCTGCCCGAGAACACAAGATTTATTTTTGAAAATGAGATACTACCTTCCAGCTGATTTAACAATATAAATATTAGGAAAAGAATGATAAATTGTACCCTAACTAATTCTACTCTTGTTTTTGAAAATCAGTTGCACGCTTGGAGTGAAGAAAATGGCATAGACCCTTCTCAAAAAAATGCGAGGTATGAGGCTGTAGAAGCAATACAAAAGTGCATTAGCAAACCTAATCAGACTCACTTGAATTTATCTAAAACAGGACTTACTTCCCTACCAGAGGGACTTGAGAAGATAGAAAAGCTTAGAAGCCTCTGCTTGGATAATAACCCGCTCAAATCCATCCCGTTGGGGCTACTCAAACTTTCTTTCCGATGCTCTATCACAATAGATGATTCAGAGCTTGGGCGAGAGTTCTTAAAAGAAAGAATGGCTTCCTTCTCTCATGAAACAGAGGATTCATTCTCAGATTAGAGTTTTCCACTGGCCGTCCCGATCTGAAACAAGGCTTATCCGACTGGTGTGGAGAATGTTTCGGCAAGCCCGAACACGCAGCTCGCAATCTAAACACTCTCTCCCTGGCAAACAATCCATTTACTAACATTCCATTGGTACTCTTCAACCTCCCCTCAAACTGCTCGGTCGATATGACCGACTGTCCGATTCCTGCTACAGTTATAAATAGAGAGATCATGCAATTGGAGTATTATAACGGTCCTACAATTGAGTATTGAGGGACCATGTTGCTCATCAAGTTTCGATTATGGCATCAAAGGTGCGCTGAGCGGAGCCGCGATTCTGATCGCCCGTTTGCTTTGCACTTTCTCGTAGCTTTTCGGAAAGCCTTAAGCGATCGCGAATAGCCTGCGCCAGTTCTTGCTGGGGGCCTTGCCAGGCAGCGCCACTGGCAAGAGCTAAGCGGGCAAATTCCCGCTGATCTTGCATATTGGGTCCAAATAGAACCGGGCATCCGAAGAGAAAGGGCTCGAGGACATTGTGGCCACCGACATAAGAAGAAAAACTCCCTGCAACAATAGCCAAAGCGCTCGCTGTGTAGCAGATCGGCAGCTTTCCCATCGCATCGACCAGGACAATCTGCTCCTCTTTTCTAGACTCTTCCCATCGGCAAAAAGAGAAGCCCATTTTGCTGAGCAGCTCCCCTACTTCATCAAAGCGCTCCGGATGGCGTGGCGCTAGAAAAATAACCAGATCGGGATACTCCTTCCAAAGGGGGCTCAGAGTCTCTAGTAATTCTTTCTCTTCGGGTGCATGGGTGCAAGAGAGTGTGAGCGCGATCTGCTCGGGAGCGAAAGAAAAATGGCGTCTTGCTGTTTCGCGATCAATCGCTGATGCCTGAATATCGAGCTTGAGGTTTCCGGTTACTTGAATTGGACGACCTACCAAGGATGCAAAGCGACGTGAATACTCTTCATTTTGTGTGGAGAGCAGGTCGAGCGAGAAATAGAGGCGGCGTGCCAGGAAAGGCACATAGCTAAGGCGTTTGGTCGAGCGCTCTGAGATCTTACCGCTGACAAGGGCAGTCTTGACGCCGGCTTTTTTAGCCTGATAGATCAGATTCGGCCAGACATCGCCTTCAACAAAGAGCAGTAGATCCGGTGAAAAAAAACGGATCCAGCGTCTCATGATCCAGGAAAAATCGAGAGGAAGAAAACGGAAGAGGTCTGCTTCAGATAGGGAGCGGCGCGCTTCTTCCAGGCCTGTAACTGTCGTGCTTGTGACGAGGATGGAGGCGGTCGGCTCTCGCTGGCGCAGCAGCTTTAGGAGTGGTTGCGCAGCTTTGATCTCTCCGACGGAGACGGCGTGAATCCAGATCTTTTGCAAGCCGGGCTTTCCGTAAGGAGGCCTGGTCCCAAACCGCTGCCGAAGCGTACATAAGCGCTTGCCTCTGACTGTTTGCCAGAGGATCTTGGGCGCGGAGACGATCACAAAAAGAACTATAAAAAGATCATAGATCATTTCACAACGATGTTCAGCAGCTTGTTCGGTACATAAATCATCTTCACAATCTCACCTTGCAGATACTTGGCAACCTCAGGTTGCGCGCGTGCAAAGGAGACGAGATCCTCTTGCGATTTTCCCTTTGGAAGCTCGAAGCGACCACGGAGTCGTCCATTGATCTGCACCACATAGACTGCGGTATCATCGACGAGATACTTCGGATCGGGTATGGGGATCGCAGCAAAGGTAAGCAGCTCTTTTTCACCCAGCTGTTCCCAGAGCTCTTCTGCTATGTGCGGTGCGAAGGGAGAGAGCATCTGCACGGCCATTTTCAAGACGATGCGCGGATAGGCTTTGAGTGGCGTGAAGTCGTTGAGGAACTCCATCATCTTCGCAATCGCTGTGTTGAACTGCAGCGCTTCGATGTCTTTCGTCACGCCTTCTACTAGACGATGGCCGAGTTTGAGGGCGTCTAAGCTCTCAACGTCAGTCACCTTGTCCGAGTAGACCATGTCGTAAAAGCGATTGAGAAAACGCCTACAGCCGCTGACGGCATCGGTGTTCCAGATCTTCTCGCGGTCAAAGGGACCCATGAACATCTCGTAGAGTCTCAGTGCATCGGCGCCAAACTCTTCGATGATCTCATCGGGCGAGACGCCATTGAGTTTCGATTTGGACATCTTCTCCATCTGCACAATGTGCTCATCTGTGGCCTCCTTCGGATCGACGTAGCCGCCACCCTCTTTTTTGTAAGAAGGCGCGGTAACGAGGCCTTGATTGTGCAGCGTCATGAACGGCTCCGGTGTGTGCACAAGCTTGAGATCGTAGAGCACTTTGTGCCAAAAGCGTGCGTAGAGCAAGTGCAAGACGGCATGTTCGACACCACCGACATAGACGTCGACAGGCATCCAGTAGCGATCCGCTTTGCTGCTCCAGGCCTCGCCCTCATTATGCGGGTCGCAAAAGCGCAGGTAGTACCAGCAGGATCCTGCCCATTGCGGCATCGTATTGGTTTCTCGAAGCGCTTTTTTGCCTGTCTTGGGATCGACAACCTCGACCCATTCGCGCACTTTAGCCAGCGGGCTCTCTCCTGAGGCTGCGGGCTTGTAGTCCTCGATCGGTGGCGGTATGAGAGGCAGCTCATCGGGATCTAATGCGCGCTTCGTGCCATCTTCGAAATGCAAGATGGGAAAGGGTTCGCCCCAGTAGCGCTGCCTTGAAAAGAGCCAGTCGCGCAGCTTGTAGTTGATGGTTCTCTTGCCCTTCGAGTGCTGCTCGAGCCAGTCCATCATAGCTTCTTTTGCCTGCGGCATTTTGAGGCCATTGAGAGAGAGACTTTCATGCGAGCTCTTCACCACTAGCTCTTCTTCGTAGACGCTCTCGATAGGCAAGTGGTAGATCTTGGCGAATTCAGAGTCGCGCTCATCGTGAGCAGGCACAGCCATAACAGCACCGGTGCCGTAGCCCATCAGCACGTAGTCGGCAATCCAGATAGGAATCTGTCTGCCCGTGACGGGATGCAGTGCGTAGGTGCCTGTCCAGACGCCCGATTTTTCTTTAGCGAGCTCGGTGCGCTCCATATCATTTTTGGCAGCGGTCTTGGCGCGGTACTCTTCGATCTCTTCGACTCTGTCTCTGGTCGCGATGCGATCGACGAGCGGATGCTCGGGAGCCAAAACAAGGTACGTTGCGCCAAAGAGCGTATCGGCTCTTGTGGTGAAGACCACAATCGGCTCACTTGTGCACTCTTCGACAAAAGTAATGGCAGCGCCTTCGCTGCGTCCAATCCAGCTTGCCTGCATCTTTTTGAGATGTTCCGGCCAGTCGAGCAGATCTAGATCGGCGAGCAGTTTGTCGGCATAATTGGTGATGCGCAAAATCCACTGTTTGAGCGGACGCCGTTCGACTGGATAACCACCCTCTTTTGCACGACCATTTTCTACTTCTTCATTGGCTAAGACGGTGCCGAGAGCGGGACAGAAGTTGACGTTGATCTCCGCCTCATAGGCCAGACCTTTTTCAAATAGGAGGGTGAAAATCCACTGCGTCCATTTGTAATAGGAGGGTTCGCTAGTTGCGATTTCTCGATCCCAGTCGTAGCTAAAGCCAAGAGATTCGAGCTGGCGACGGTAGGTGTCGATATTGACCTTAGTGGTCACGGAGGGGTGTGTGCCGGTGCGAATCGCATACTGCTCGGCGGGCAGCCCGAAGCTGTCCCATCCCATCGGATGCAGGACGTTGAAGCCGCGTTGCCGCTTGTAGCGAGCGAGAATATCCGTGCCGGTGTAGCCGGTTACGTGCCCAACATGGAGTCCTGCGCCTGATGGGTAGG
The DNA here is from genome assembly GCA_021772165.1 of Chlamydiota bacterium. Classification (GTDB taxonomy): domain Bacteria; phylum Chlamydiota; class Chlamydiia; order Chlamydiales; family SM23-39; genus JAKBAE01. The sequence continues at coordinate 8,016 of JAJFMM010000203.1, forward strand.
GAAACATGTCGAGGATATAGTATTTCGGCTTCGATGTGTCGATCTCAGCCTTGAAGATTTTCTTTTCTTTCCAGAAGCGCTGCCATTTTTTTTCAATGGCGCGTGGATCATATTTCTGTTTTTGCATAATTAGGTTTTTCTATCCATTTTCCATGAGAGTCGATGAGGGCAATTAGCTTGTCGACGGCGTCGGCGAAATCGATGTCTTTCTCCACACAAGTCCTGCCCACGTAGAGATCGATCTTTCCGGGCTTCGAGCCGACATAGCCGAAATCGGCGTCGGCCATCTCGCCGGGTCCATTCACGATACAGCCCATGATCGCGATTTTCACGCCGGGCAGATGCGAGGTGCGATCTCGAATTGCTCGAGAAACATCCTGCAGATCGAAGAGAGTGCGACCGCATCCGGGGCATGAGATGTAGTCCGTTTTGCTCATCCGCATCCGAGCGCCTTGCAGCAGATTCAAGCTCAGCTTCTCTCTAAACTCGACAGGGTGGTTTCCTAGAAGGCAGACTCCTTCGCCAAGTCCATCGCAAAGGAGCGCTCCCGCCTCAACAGCGGCTCGAATGACCGACTCTTCAGGATCAGCGTGCAGTTGAAGTCCGAGAATGACAGGTATGTCGAGCTTGCGCTTTTTGAGATCGTCGATCAATCTGCGCGTCTCATGGATCGGTGAGTGCTGCGGCTTGAAGAGAATCCATTCGGGCAGAGGCGCGTCTTGGGGAAAAAGGCCCCCTTCGAGAGTCAGTCCACCCTGAAGTTCATCTTCTTCCAAAACCACCGCTCCATCGGGATGCAGAGGGTTTTTGACCTTTCTACGATTTTCGCGCTCTGTTTCTTCAAAGGGCTCTATGCCCTGGCCTTGCTGCTCTTGGGCGAAACGAACGAGGCGGCGGCATGGATCGATCTCTTGCCAAGGATCTTCGGTCAGAGAGACGCGGATCGTATCTCCGAGGCCATCTGCCAGAAGAGCGCCGATGCCCATCGCGGATTTGATGCGACCATCTTCCCCTTCTCCGGCCTCCGTTACACCGAGATGCAGAGGATAGTTCCAGCCGAGTTCCATCATTTCAGCGACAAGGAGACGATAGGCTTGCATCATGATGATGGGATTGCTTGCCTTCATCGAAAAGAGAAAGTTATGAAAGTCGAGCTTGCGGCAGACGCGCGCAAATTCGAGGGCCGATTCGACCATGCCGCTCGGCGAGTCGCCATAGCGATTCATGATGCGATCGGACAGTGAGCCGTGGTTGGTGCCGATGCGCAGGGCGACATTGCGCCTTTTGCACTTTTCCACCAGTGGGGAAAAGCCCTCTTCGATGCGCTGGATCTCGCGCGCGTAGGTGGCATCGTCATATTCGATCGTTCTAAAGCTCGCACGCCTGTCGACAAAATTGCCGGGATTGATGCGCACTTTATCAACAAAATCTGCGACCAGAAGAGCTGCCGGCGGATAGAAATGGATGTCGGCAATGAGAGGAATCGAGTAGCCGTGCTGGACAAGGAGATTTTTGATCGCCTCGCAGCTCTCCGCCTCTTTTTTCCCCTGCACCGTCACGCGGACCAGCTCGCATCCCTGATCGGAAAGCTTCATGATCTGTGCAGCAGTAGCCTCGGCATCGCGCGTGTTTGAGGTCGTCATTGACTGGATACGAACGGGATTGCTCCCCCCTATGCCAATAGCTCCGACCCTTATTTCACGCGTATTCCAGCGAGTTGTTCGATAGATAGATTCACAATAGCGCTTCATAAGATGGCCATTTTATCTCAAAAAGCGATTGAACACAATCACTGTAAGTTTTAGTTTGAATTCTATGAACTCTCTAATCAGAGGAGCGCAGATCGCTCCTTTTCTAGAACAACTCGGCGGCGGATGGAAAGTCATCAATGGGCACCATCTTGAAAAAGAGTTTACCTTCAGTAATTTTGCCGAAGCTCTGGCCTTCGTCAATCAGATTGGCGCCATTGCGGAAGAGCAGGGGCATCATCCCGACATTCTACTTGCTTGGGGAAGAGTGAAAATCACTCTCTTTACCCACAAAATCAACGGTCTTACGGAAAGTGACTTCATTCTGGCCGCAAAACTCGATGGATAAAGACCTCAGTCTCCCCCCACGGAAATTGTACCGGCACTGTTGCCGTGAGCTCGAAATTAGGCTCGGCTAACTTCTCGGATACCGTAATCACCCTCGTACCTGACGCCAATTCGGAAAAATCAAGTCTTTCCTCTTCAGGATGAAAGGTATAGAGATAGATCACACTCGCCTCCGTCAAAGCGATGTCTGAGAGAGCCGACTCTTTGAATTCGAGATGAGAGAGACGGAAAAGGCGCGCGAGAAATGAGCCTCGCCGGACAAAAGCGGGCACAAAGTCCACGCCCCTCGTCCTGCAGCCGATCTCTGATGCGATCCAGAAGCAGAGTTTGCCCCTCCCACAGCCCAAATCGAGAAAAAGATCGTCCGGCCCGATCTTCGCCAATTCTGCGATCTTCTTCCACACAACTAGAGGCGTTTCTCCATAAGCGTGAATCTCCTTCTCTCCCCTCTTCTGCATCGTCTTTCTGCAGAGACTGAAAGGGTTAGAGAATAGATAGCTCAGACCAAACGCAAGATCGAGGAGAGCAAACTGAGGTTTGCGGTAGAAATGGAAAATCGTCCTCAGCTGCTCTTTCCAAAGGGCAAGTTTCGTCTTAAAGAATAAATGCATCACCAAAGATCATAACCTTTTAAAAATTAACAGCAAGGTAAACTTGAAATAAAACAAACTAAATGGTGTAATTAAATTACAGGTACTCGAGATGAAGATGAACAAAATTATAGCTACGTTTTTTCTTTTTCTATTACCATTTGTTTCTTTGCATGCCGCGCCCTCTTTAAATTTATCGAAAGCTGTAGAGCAGACAACGGCTCCAAATCCGTCAAGTCTGACCTCAAACTGGTGGGATTACTACAACGCAGATAGCAGCGAGACACTTTCTGAGAGGAAAAAAGCGACGGCTGAGCTCTACCAGAAGATTCAGAATGAACTGCCTCCTGATGTTAGAGCGCGTCTCCAGCCTGCTTTTGATCGGGTCCTCATCCAGCTACAGTCACTGATCGATTTAAAATCTTTACCGCCTCAGCCAAACGTAGAGAGCCCATTACCAAAGAAAACACCGACATTCGACGAGTGGGTAGCGCTCATCCCGCAAGTGCTAGAAAAAGAAAAGGAGCTGGAATACCTACAGATACAAACTGATCTGACCAAGTCATCTCTCAAGTCGGGATCGAAGTATGTAGACACACTGTTTTCCGCCTATCTGAAGGAAGCTACCGACGATCCGAAGCGGTTAGAAGATGGGCTCCGCATTATTCAGGCTCGAATTGTTTTAGCGATTGAGCGGATTCAGATTAGCAATCTCAGCGAATCGATTGAGGGAAAGAAGAAGCGCTTGACCCAGCTGACCCAGGATCTAGAAAACCTTTTTGGAAAAATCAACTTTTCCGCTCTCTCGCCGGATCTCTTTATAGACGAGCTCAAAAAAGCTCAGGAAGCGGAAAACAGCAGCTACAACGCCTTTTTCCTCGCCTATGAAGCTTCGATGGCCGTGAATCCTGAATCCGGGGACAAGGAGCTTGCGGATCAGAAGATGATCGAAGCGAGAATTCTCTATGAAACGACCAAAATGAAAAAGGTCCGCATAGAGATTCTGCAGCTACTTACAGCGATTGAAAGAAGGGAAAAGGGAATCACCCGAAAATCGATTCAGGAAAAAAGTGATCGCTGGCAAGCTGCGAGCAGTGATATCGAGTATGAGATTCCAAACTGGGAAGCTAGCAGTGAAGCTCTGTTAGAGCAGTCACTTGGGCGATTGAGGTCCAATCAGAATGGATTTCACCTTTCAAAAATGGCCTCAGAAAATGCGATCTTAAATATCCAAGAGTTGAAAGATGAGATCTTTATCAACCAGTTCCTCCTCGACACGCTCGACGTAGTCAGTCACAAAACGGCCTTTGGCTTCTTCGATACGCTTCTGATCTGGTGGGATTCAGGGGTGAATTTCATCAAACAGAGAGTGAGCTGGTTCAATCAGAGTCTTTTCAAGATCGGGGAGATCCCGGTGACGCCTTGGGGCTTGATTAAAGTCATCATCATCGTCGTCGCATTCTATTGTGCGGGAAAATTGTCGGCGCGAGGGCTGATCTACTTTGGTAGCAAGCAGAGAACCGTTGCGAAAGCCTCGATCTATGTATTCAGTAAGCTCTCCTACTACATACTCTTCTTCCTCGGGATCATCATTGGCGGGACAGTCCTTGGACTCGACCTGACAGTTTTGGGCTACGTGGCCGGTGCCCTTGCTCTTTGGGTTGGTTTAAGCTTGCAGTCGATCTTTCACAACTTCATTTCCGGCATCATCGTGCTGCTCACAAAGATGATACGCATCAACGATCTGATCGAGCTTGAATCGGGAGAAAAAGGAACCGTCTCCTCCATCAACCTCAGAACCACGATCGTCGAGACGCTTACAGGATCGGAGATGATCGTCCCGAACTCAGAGTTTGTCAGCAAAAAGTTCATTAACCACACGCTCTATCTCTATGTAAAAAGACAGCATATCCCCTTTAGGATCGGTCTTGATGAAGATCGCGACTTTGTAATCCAAGTGGTCAAAGAGGCTGCGAAGAAAGTAGAGATTACATCAGAGAGCCGAGAGCCTGAAGTTTGGCTCCTTGGCTACGGAGATAACTATGTCAAGATGGAGCTGGTCGTCTGGGTTAATATCTATATCCAGGGCAATCTAGCAGCTAGAGACCCACAATATTTCTGGGCTTTAGATGTGGCCCTGCGAGAAAACAACATCAAGATACCTGTTCCACAGACCATCATCCACCACTCTGAGGAAAAACCAATTTCATTCCCGCCACCACCAGAAAAAGAAATTTTAGAATAGATCTATCCTGCCACCGCGTTAGCGGTGATCATGCCGCCGCAGG